>CAMYKE010000001.1 GCA_947258895.1 uncultured Pseudomonadales bacterium
GAGCGTGCCGGTCAGGGTCCAGGTCCAGACCATGGCCAACAGCAGGAAGCCGATCGAGGTGCCCATCAGCAAGCCGAGGTAGACTCGGCCGGCGCGTTTGGCCTTGTCCGTACCGGCATGCGTGACCAGCGGATAAGTGGCGACCGACAGCACCTCGTAGAATACGAACAGGGTCAGCATATTACCGGCCAGTGCGATGCACATCGCGGCCGCAATCGAGACCGCGAACGCCGTGTAGAAGCGGGTCTGGTTCTGTTCGTGGTGCGCGCGCATGTAACCGACTGCATACACCGTGGTGATCGGCCACAGCAGGCTGGCGACCAGCGCGAACAACATGCCGAGTGGTTCGGGTGTCAACGCCAGTGACAGGCCCGCCACCGGCGTTGCCAGCACCAGCGTCGGCGGTGCCGCCCAGTCGATGGTCGCGGCCAGGCCGGCAACCAGCAGGAAGAGGATCAGACCGGCGCCGATGCTGACCGCTTCGCGCAGGTCGGGATTTGCACGCGCAGCGACGACACCGACAGCCGCAAGAATCGGTACCAGGGGGATCCAAGTGAGGAGCTGCTCCGGCGTCATTGTCCGGCCCCCATCAACTCGTACGCGGCCTGGGTTGCCAATCCGACAGTGACCTCGGTATGGATACCGAAGTAGATGTTGGCGCCAACCAGCAGCCAGATCGGCAGCAGCATGGACCACGGCGCCTCGGTGACCGCTGCGGCCCCTTCCGGCGCTGATTCAAAGTAGGCCGCCTCCACCAGTTTCCAGACGTACAGCAAGGCCAACAACGAACCGATCAGCACCAGTACGGCGACCGGCCACAGGCCCTGCTCCAGTGTGCCCTGCAACAGATACCACTTGGTGATGAATCCCGCGGTGGGTGGCACACCTATCAGGCTGAGGCCACCGAGCACGATTGACGCCATGGTCCAAGGCATGCGTCGCCCCAGACCGGCAAAATCCCGCAAGGACACACCGCCAATGCGGTACACGACCGCTCCAAGCGCAAGAAACAGGACGCCCTTCATCAGTGCATGATTGAACACATGCAGCGTCGCGGCGATAACCCCGGTAGTCGAGGCCAGACTGATGCCCAACACCATGTAGCCGATCTGGGCGACGCTGGAATAGGCCAGCAGGCGCTTGACATTGTGCTGGAACAGCGCCACCCAGGAGCCGGACAGCATCGCGGCGGCTGCCAGGCCAATGAGCAGCCAGCCAAGGGGTGTGTGTCCGAACACATAGTCGGCGCCAAATACGCTGTATATGAAGCGCAGCAGGGCATACAGGGCAATCTTGGTGGACGTGGCCGCAAGAAAAATGCTTACCACCGAGGGCGCGTAGGCATAGGCATTGGGTAGCCAGAGATGCAGCGGGAACAGGGCCAGCTTGATGGCAAATCCGATCACGATAAAAGCAAGCCCCGTGTGCACTGTACGTCGTTCTGCTACCTGGGTCAGGCGCTGCGCCAGGTCCTCCATGTTGAGGGTGCCGGTCATGGCGTACAGCAGGCCGATGCCGATAAGAATAAATGTGGCACCGATGGTACCCAGCACCAGATATTGGTAGGCCGCCAGCAATGCGCGCCGCTCCCGCCCGAGGCTGATTAGCGCATAGGAAGCGAGCGAGGAAATTTCCAGAAACACGAACAGGTTAAACACATCCGCGGTCACCGCAATGCCGAGCAATCCGGCCAGTAGCAGGAGAAAGGCTGCATAAAAACCCGGGATTCGCGTCGCCCGAATTTCGCCTGCGGCACTGGCGCCGGCAAATGCCAGTACCAGCAGCGCCAGCGCAGTCACCAGCAGGATCATCAATGCATTGAGCAAATCGATACGGTAGGCAATACCCCAGGGGGGCAGCCATCCGCCCATGGCGTAGTCCAGGGAATCGGCGTCCAGTGCTCTTTGCAATACCCTTACCGCGAGTGTAAGGAGTACCGCGCTAATCAGGCCGGCCCACAACCAGGGCAATCGGTTACCCGGCAGTAACAGACACGCAGGCGCCCCAATGAGAGGTATGATCACCAGTAGCGCGACCAGATGCTGCTCGATCACAGGTCTGCATCCATGTCCCGGATCTCATCCTCCTCGATGGTACCGTAGGTTTCCTTGATGCGTACAATCAGCGCGAGCGCCACCGCCGTGGTAGCGATGCTGACCACGATGGCAGTGAGAATCAATACGTGGGGCAATGGATTGGAGTACAAATCCGCGCTTTCTCTGGCGATGGGCGACGTGGCTTCCGCCACATTGCCCAGGCTGATGTAAAGAATGAACACCGAGGTCTGGAAAATATTCAACCCCACCACCTGCTTGACCAGGTTATCGCGACTGATAACGGTGTAAAAACCACACATCATCAGGAAGAATACGATCCAGTAGGTATAGTACCCCAGCGATGGCATCAATGACGTTCCCGGCGCGCGAAGGCAAAAAAGATGATCATCATGACCGCCGCGACGGTAATCCCGACACCTAATTCCACCAGGACGATACCCAGGTGCTGCCCGGCTATTGGATCATCGAGTAACACCCGGTACTCCAGAAAATTACCGCCGAGTACTATCCCCGCTACTCCCACGCCGGCATAAAGCAGCACCCCCAAAGCGGCCATACTGCGCAATACCGGGGGCGGGACGACCTTTTCGGCCGCTTCCACACCAAAAACCAGGCCATACAGGGTAAAGGCTGCGGCAAATATCACCCCTGCCTGAAAGCCGCCGCCGGGGCTGTACTCGCCGTGAAAGAGGACATAGAGCGCGAAAATCAGGATGGGTGGAATCAGCAGTTTGGCGGTGACCCGCAGTATCGGATAGGGCTTCATGGGTCGTCCCTCTTACGCCGATTGCGGCGATCGAATCCGAGAATCAGCAATACCCCCAACCCGGCGGTGAAGACCACGACGACTTCACCCAGAGTGTCGAACCCGCGGTAACTTGCGAGGACCGCGGTTACCATATTATCGACCCCGATTTCCGTTGGGGTTTTGGTTATGTAGCGTGTCGCGACCCGCCCGTGGGCCGGTGCATCCGGATCCCCGTATTCAGGCATATCCATGGTACCCCATACCAATGCCAATCCGGTCACCACCACCAGTACCAGGGACCAGGGCTTGGGGGCTTCCTTGATGCGCTCGCTGCCACCGGTGAGAGCCAGCGTCGACAGCATCAGTACCGTGGCAACGCCGGCGCCGACTGCCGCCTCGGTGAAAGCAACGTCAGCGGCATCCATGAGCAGGAAAATGCTCGCCGTCAGCAGGCTATATATACCGAATAACATGACTATTGCAAACAGCTCTCGTAAATAAACGATGGTCACAGCAGTAACAGCCAGAAAACCCAGCAGCAGGAATATCAGCCACTGGTCAATCGGCATCGCCGTGCTCCTCCGTTGTCCATGGTTGCGGTAGCGGACAGACGCTGGTTTCGGCGGTGCTGCCCAGGACATGTGTAGACACCGGACTGGTGAGTATCAGGAAGAACAACACCAGTAACACCTTAATTGCAGAGCTCCAGTCATCTGCTTGTAACACCAGGCCGAGCAGGACCAGCGCCGCGCACAGTGTATCGGTGATACCCACCGCGTGCAGGCGGGAGTAAAAATCCGGTAAGCGCACCACCCCCACCGCGCCGATAATACCGAACAGGCTGCCGCCAACCAGCAACAGCAGGCTGAACCATTCCAGGATGGTCACGGGCGCTTGTCCTCCTGCGCGGGGCGCGACCGCAAGTGGTCGGCGGTCACGTAAAACTTGAGCAACGCCACCACCCCGATAAAGCTGATCAGCGCGTATGCCAGCGCAATATCGAGAAAGCCCTGGTGCTCGCCCAGAAAATCGATTACGCAGATCAGGAGCACGGTTTTGGTCCCGAACATATTGACCGCCAGCGTACGGTCATACACCGTGGGTCCCGCGATAGCGCGCACCAGAGCCATACCCATCACCAGAACTATCGAAAATGCCGCTATCTGGTTACCTAACTGTTCGATCCCGTTCATTGTGTGGTTCCAATATCCGGCAGCCGTTGCTCTATACCGCCATGCTGCAATGATTGCGCAGCGGCCATTGTGAGCACATGTACCTCCATGCTCTGTTCAGAAACATCCAAGGTTACCGTCCCCGGGGTCAGGGTAATGGCATTGGCCAGAATGGTGCGACCCAGGTCGGTCCTGGGGCTGTAGTCGATCCGTACTGTATTGGGGCTGATATTGAGGCGCGGAGCCAGGATCTGGCGAGCGACGTTGAGATTTGACTTGACGATTTCCACTGTGAGCCAGGCACAGCCGAAGAGCAATTGCCGATTAAGCCGGAACGGGTGGCGCTCCCCATCCAGCGCCGCCATGCGGCCCCCGATGTAGACGGCGAAGGTGGCACACAGCAGTCCCGTAGCCAGGCTCAGGAAAGTGAGCCGACCCGACAATAGCCACCACAGTAGCCAACCCAGAGCGCTGAAACTGATAAATCGCAGGATTCTGCCCGTTGTCTGCATGCGTGCAATCCCCACCGACGAGACAGCCCTGGAATTGTTGTGACGATATTCTTGAGTGTGCCCAGGGCGCCTTAGGTTTTCCTCAGGATACACGCAATACCAGGGCAACAAAAGGTTAAAGGGTACTGACAAGTTAACTGAAATAAACTGGCAGAATTGCTGGATGAAAACCTGCAAGCGTCCCCGATTCCCCCGGGATATCATTTCTTATGCAGTTCGGCTCTATGATCGTCTTGGTCTGAGTCATTGATATAAGGAAGACTGGCTTGCCGAAAGAGGGATGAGGGTTAGTTACGATTCCACCCGTAATTGGTGTATAAAGTTCGGGCGTAAACCTGGTCGTCGGCTGGAATGTAATTATCGAGTAATTGGCGATATATTTTTCCTGGACGAAGTTTACGTGCAGATAAGAAGTTTGCGTGCAGATAAATGGTACCCAACAACATTATCTCAGGCGCGCAGCAGGCCAGGATGGCAAGAGGTAGATGTATTGCCTCAAACCAGACGGGGTGGAATTGCCGCAAAGCGGTTTTTCAGGCGAATAGTGAGAAGCAATTGCGGTGCGCCAGGAGTGCACACAATGGATAGGCTGCGAGATTATTGTGTCGTCCAACGAGAAATCTTTCCTGAGGCTTTCCGCGAGACTGCGCAATATACGAATGATCGAGCAGAGCTATCCCATCAACCGGCAGGGGTTCGTGAAAGGGGTATGCGGTTGTTTAAATCTCAGATATTTCTTTCGATTCATGCAGAAGTTCACAATCTTTTCAACCGGGGTAAAGGCAGAACATTGTCGAAATCTCAGGGAAGCTGCGATCGGCGAGCGGGGTAGGGCGGTTGCCCGAGAGTAACGTGCTGCAGAAATCCGCGCCCTGCGAAGTTAGCTCGTCAATACCTGGAGGATATTTCGACAAGGCACGCAGCACAGTTGCGGCGCATCCTGAAAATTCAGAAAGGATGTGCCCTGGAGGGCTTCAGGAGTCGTTGTGCCTTTTAAGGAATAATCCATCCCTTTCGAGGTACATCTTACCTGGAGCCAGACAGGGCACGACGCCATAATACAAGATTATGGCGCAGCAAACCAGTTCAGTGCATCAATCGACCAGGTTTCGAGAGAGGGGAATGCGGAAGGTGAAACTCAGTAGTCCAGGCTCAGATATTGCTTTCGCTTCATGTAGCAGTTCACAATCTTTGCAACCCTGGCAGAGACTTGTGCAGAACATCATCGAAATCTCAGGGAAGGTGTGTTCAGCGAGCGGGGTAACAGAGAGACCATATTGCATGGAAAATTCATACTTAAAAATTTAAAATTTCAAATAATTTCAATGAGGTTTCAAGGGCCTTAACGCGTATAGCGATTGGCTGAAAGCCCTGTGGTGAAGGAACTGCAGCCTGCTTTTTTAAATGGCTTTTAGCCTGTTGCACTAGCAAGTGGAATCCGCGATTGAAAAATAAACCGGGAGAAATGATTTACTTGCCTGACGGGCCTCGAAACTACTAATCGTTGGTGGGCCAACCCAAAGCGCTAGTAACTTAGTAAAATGGCTCGATATTCAATGCAATTGATCATGCGAGAGGGCGATGATGGCTGTTTTGAGGCAGAGACGATCCTCGCCATTGCAGGTTAATCGGAGGGTTACGTGCACTGGCATGGCGGCGATGTCGCGCGCCGGGCTGTCGATACTGCTCTGCATCGGTATTCTGTCCGGCTGTGCCCCGCTGCCCGATGCGCCCGTTCGGGATCGGCCTCAGCAGGCGAACCCAAATGCGCAGCGCTGCCTCGCGCTTGCGATGTATTGGGAAGCGCGAGGCGAGGGACGGCGCGGCATGCTCGCGGTCGGCTCGGTCGTCCTCAACCGGGTGGACGATGCACGCTTTCCCAACACCGCGTGTGCCGTAGTCTATCAAGGCGGTGAGAAGCCGCCTTGCCAATTCTCCTGGTGGTGTGATGGGAAAAGCGATCTGCCGACGCATCGGGGCCTTTGGCACACGTCACTCTCACTGGCGAACGAGCTCTTGACGAAGCGCCCCCGCGACCCGACCGGCGGCGCGCTGTTCTTTCACAACACGTCCATCCGCAAACCCTGGCGACGGACGAAAACGGCCCGCATCGGCAATCACATCTTTTATCGCTAATGGGCCGACCGTTAGGCCTGGCTCAACCTGACCTCAATACCTTCTCTGCAGAGCAGATGGTACTGACAAGTAAACTGACTGTATCTGGTGGAATGGGCGGATGAACACATAGCAACGCCACCGATTTCCACCTGACATCATGTAACAAAGGCGATGTGGCCCTGGCCCCGCTTCAATCCCAGTCACCGCGATGCGGAAGATATTCCGGCTGAGAGAAGAAGCCTGATTAGCCGCGAAGCGCTGTTGTAAGAGGCTGCTGCAAAAGCATCGGGGTGAACCGAGGAAAATCGTAGCGAAACAAATCTATCTGCAAACGCAACAGCCCAGCCAGAGAATAGAACATAGTTCCCCGCACGCTGAGGATTACCACTGGCCGGCATAATCAAAGCGAAGTAGAATGCACAGTCATGACTTGTTCGGCTCAAGGCAGACGACGCATCCCTATCGGCACGTATTCGCTGGTACTCATATTCCTGCTTCGAAGCCTCGTGCCTGCGGGGTTTATGCCCGCAGCGCTGGCAAGTGGTTCGCCAGTGCAACTCTGCCCACAGGGCTTGTCAGCCGGCGAAATCGCCACGCTTTTTAACCACCATCAACAGCATCATCATGCGCACCACCATGGCCATGGTTCAGATCAGGCAGAACAGGGCGAGGAATTTAACTGCCCGCTGGGCCTCGTTCTCAACCCCGGTTTTATCCCGACTTCCTCCCTGGGTTTAAGCCTGGAAAAGGCAGCCGCGTCACTCGAACTCGACCCGGTGCCGTTATTTACTACCTCTCGCCTCAAAGCATTTAACTCCCGCGCCCCCCCTTGTTGTTTCGTATAAAAGCACGTTCTCCCGATAACGGGATTTCATAGATTCTTAACAACAAGGTATTCATATGGACATTACCATTAGAGCCGGCATTCGCGCTGGCTGTTTGTCGTTGCTGCCGGTTATTCCGCCAGCCATGGCGGCACACAATCCGGTGGAGGAGATTATCGTCCACCAAACTCGGAAACAAAGCGAAGTATTCCTGGAAACCGCCGTTACTGCGTCAGCGGACAGCGCTGAACAAGTAGTGCGCGCTCCTGGAATGGCCTTGAACAAAAATGGCCCCCTGACCTCGATGCCCCAGTTTCGGGGTATGTCGAGTGACCGGCTAATGATAACCATCGATGGCGCACCCGTTACCTCGGCAGGCCCGAACCTGATGGATCCGCCGCTCTCCTACACCAGCACAAACATGGTCGAGGGAATTAAGGTACATCGCGGCGTCGCGCCCGTAAGTGTTTCGTTCAACAGCATTGGCAGCGCCATAGAAGTCAAACAATGGCAGCCGTCCTTTACCAGGGATCACGTGCAACCGGGCGCAGACATTGGCCTTGGTTACGCAAGCGTTGATGAATCCAGGCAATTCAATTTTCGCGGGTATGTTGCATCACCTCAACATCGACTGATGTTCCTGGCATCAGCAGTTGAGGGTGAAGATGCTGAATTTCCCAACGGAGAAATAACACCCACCTCCTATGAACGCGAACAATACCAGATTGGTTATGGCTTCAAGTCGGGGGGACATCAACTGGATGTCAGCTGGCTAATCAATGATACAGGCGACACCGGCACGCCAGCGTTACCCATGGACATCCTGTTTATTGAGGGCGATATCTGGCGCCTGAACTACGGCTGGGACAACGAGAGTTATAAAGTCAGCGCCAGGCTATATGGCAATGATACCGAGCATGGCATGACCAACTACCATTTGCGTACCGCGCCTGCCGACGGCATGAGCTGGCGCAGAAACACGGCCACTTCCGACGGCTGGGGTGGCTCCGTGGAACTCGAGATACCGCAAGCCTCCGGTGATTTGACGGTGGGCGCTGATTTGCGCAGCGAAGAACACAATTCAGAAATAGATAATCCCAACATGGCCGCTTTTTTTGTTGATAACTTTATTGACGTTGAAAGCGACACAAGCAGCCTGTATGTCGAAAAAGATCTACGATTCTCTGAGCAGTTGTTCGGACAATTCGGTGTACGAGTCAGCCAGGTGAAAAACAACGCGGGCGATGTAGATGCGACTCCGGCCATGATGATGCCGCCCGCGGGCATGCTGCGCGATGCTTTCAATGCCAGCAACGACGAGCGAACCGAAGACACGGTGGACGTCGTGGCCAAACTTTCCTACCGTCAGTCAGAGCATTCGACTTTATTCCTGGGATTGGCGCGAAAGCAACGCGTACCCGGATACCAGGAACTTTATTTGTGGTTACCGCTGGAGTCCACTGGTGGGCTGGCCGACGGAAATCTTTATACCGGAGATCCCGAACTGGAAGTCGAAACCAATCGGGAAATTGAGCTGGGTATCGATTGGAGTGGAGGGGCCCTGAGCCTGTCACCGAGAATCTTCTACCGCAAGGTTGCCGATTATGTTCAGGGAGCACCCAGCACGGTGGCGCCAGCGATAATGTTTGCTGCCATGATGCGCCCGGGAGGCAATCCGCCGCTACGGTTCAGCAACGTTGACGCAGAGTTCCGGGGAGCCGATTTGGCATTCGGTTACAAACTTTCAGAGCAATGGAAAATCAACGGTGTCATCAACTATGTACGGGCAGAAACAGACGACAACCAGCCTCTCTATCGCATATCGCCTCTTAACGCATATGCGACACTACAGTGGCAACAGGCAAAGCAGGGCGCATCACTCAGAATAAGGGGTTTCGCGGAGCAAGACCGGGTTAGCGACAGCCATTTCGAGCAGCCAACATCCGGCTACGGGATTGTAGATCTCTCCGGCTACAAACAGGTAACCGAAAATGTTCGCCTGACGCTGAGCGTGGAGAATCTGGCAGACCGACAGTACCGACAACACCTGGCCGGATACAATCGCGCTGCAAATGCCGATATCAGCCTTATGGAGAGATTGCCTGGCTACGGTCGGAATTGGCATCTGCGACTGGATGCACACTTTTGATACCGACACATCATGCAAAAAAGGCAGTGGACCAGGTTCAGGTGCTGATTAACTTCATTCTCTCAGGCGCGACGTTGCTCAGGGTGGTGAAGTGGCTGATGTAATTCTGCGGCCCTGTCGCGACGCCAAAGCCGCGAAAGGCTTTTTTAAAAGGCTGCCGCAAAAGTACCGGGGTGAACCGATGAAGATCGTAACGGATATACCGCGCAGCTATGATGTTGCGCATTGGGCGCTGATCCCGGATGCCAGTCATGAGGCCACGCGATATGCCAATAACGGGGGTGAACTTTCTCATCAACCCACAGGCTCTAGCCGCCATATATCACTGATTCGGCGATCCACTGCCCAGAAACCTTGTCAGTACAGTGCGTTTAAACGCTGTGGATCACCACTTCTCAACTCATCCACGACCGTTAAGATGGCTTGACGGACCGACTCAGGGCGTGATCTTGGTCGGCATCTGCATTCGGCGTGACGCTATCGACATGTCCGGATAGATACGTTTACCTTTTGGGTAGCAGCTGTAGCTTGACGTTATTCGACTGAAATCAAAGTCCGCTTTAGCATTAAGTTATCAATACCATCCGCGGTGTATCAAACCAAAGATCTGGCCCGGCGCGTGGATTTTCTCTCCGTGGACGGTAATGATCTCACTCAATATCTCCTGGCGGCTGACCGCGGTAATCCTGCTGTACCAAACCGGTTGGACCTACTCCATCACACCGTGATGCGTGTTCTGCGTCAGGTAGCAGAGGCGGCTGAACAAGCCGGAAAACCGGTACCTCTTTGCGGTGAAATGGCTGCGGATCCCCGCTACGCTTTGCTGCTGGTTGCTTGGCTTCGATAGCCTGAGTGTCAGCGCCGCGGGTTTGCCGCGGGTAAAAAGGGCAATTCGCAGCGTTGATTTTCAGCAGCTGAAGTTACTGGCCCAACAGGCGTTGAGGCTGGAAGAACCGGAACCTATGCGGCGGTTACTGGAAACAACACTCGAAAAGACCGGCCTGAATCGACTTCTCCCGCGAACCCGTACGCGATTCGCCGACGGCGACGCTTCTGAATAGGGACTACCCCGAAATACCCGGCCTTTACGGTTTCTGGCTATTCTCCCGTCTATGTGTTGATCTGTTACTGCAACTCACCGATGTGGTATTTCTGCAATAGCTCTGACGCGTAGGGCGAATGGGGTCGGCCACGCTCCTTGGTATCGAAGGCATTGGTGCCCTCCTTACCGCACCAGCGCAAGATCACATCGGGTGATGTGGGGTGCTGCTGCACGTAGTCGGTCAGATCGTAGACCTGGCCACCAATAGCTATCCAACAATCATTCAGGGAGTCGTGGTGGGCCACATCGGCCAAAGTATAACGCCCGCCAGGTGCTGGCGTGGCGGCGACCGGTTTGGCCGGCAGCCACAGACTGGCGCCCCAAAATGACGCGACCGCGAGCCAGAATAGCAGGGTAAAAATAAAATAGACTTGCCTGATCATCGAAAGTCAAATCTCTCGAAATGTATCTGTTTTCCGGGTACGTTTTGCTGACGAAGCCAGGCGGTGACCGCGTCGATCAGTGGCGACGGACCACACAGGTAAACCTCCCGCCGGGAAAGGTTGGAGACCAGTGCGAGCTTCGTCAGGAGGGGCGTAATTTCTTCCTGCGTGGCGAGCGGGTGGAATCGCAACTGCGTCTGACTGGCCGCGTAATCGGCCAGCTCATCACAGTAGGGTGCGGTCCGCGCTGGCCGAAACAGGTAGAACAGCTCAGTCGAGCGCGTCACCGGTGCCTCCCGTAATACGGCGAGGAAGGGCGTGATCCCGATGCCACCGGCAATCCATAGCTCCGGCGCTGCTGTGCGATCTGCCAGAAAAGTCCCGAACGGGCCCTGCACACGCGCCGCTACGCCTGGCTCAAGGAACTGGATATGGCGGGTACAATCCCCTAACGCCTTGATACCCAAAGTGAACGCGCCACCGGCTTGCACGCCACTCACGCTGTAGGGATGGTACTCTCCGCAACCACGAAAGTGAGGACCTTCAAAAAAGGCCGCCATCACGAACTGCCCGGGGGCAACAGCGAGTGGTTTCGTCAGGGGTCTTAATGTGGCTTCAGTAAGTCGCTCTGTCAGATGCGAAACCCTGTTTACCTCATAGGGTCGCGCGTTCCCGCCCCGATCCAGATACAACAACCGCCAGCCCAACACGAGGGCGGCAGGCGCAATTACCAGCCAGCTACTGGCGGTAAACCCGCCGAATGCCACCAGATGTGCGATACCAACCAGTATGCCAATACTCAACAGCGCATGCAGGAATCGCCACCGGCTATAGCTAAGTCGCACAGCAAAAGTGCTGCCCAGCCCAACCATAAGCAACACCAGTGCGATCCAGCCAAGCAAACCTGCCCAGGACTGGTGGAATGGTGAGACGACGTGCCAGGCTGCGATGGGATCACCGGGGAATGACTGCCCGGCCAATACCAGCGGGTGTATCAGCAGTACCGTATAGCCGAGCGTACCGAGCACATGATGCCATCGATACATCCGTTCAAGACCGCCGCACCATAGGGCAAGTCTCGGCACACGTACGATCAGCAACAGGCTCGCGGCTAAAAGCCCGCTGCCCACCCAGCCGAGCCAGGACCCCACAGTATGCAGCGTTAGCGGTTGAGCAGGCAGCGCGGCCAATGCCGGTAACAGCGCGAACGTCAATATGAGCGCAACGGGCAACTTTGTGTGTGTTCGGTTGGCAAAGGGTACGCTACTCGGTTGATTCATGCCCAACCTGTCTCCCGATATCTGTTGCCAGCCCTCATTGACCGGCAGGCTTGCTGGCCGACATTTGTCCGGTGCACCTGGACTTCATGGCTCCAGGAGCACCTTGATAATGAACATTAGAATCAATCCTGATATGAACGCAAGGAACGAAAGTATGTTTTTCTGCAGATCATCGTGTTTATTCACTTCCGGCACGAGGTCGGCGGCGCCGATGTAGATAAAATTCCCGGCAGCAAAGGGAGTGAGAAACGAAACGTCGATGGTAAAGGACAGGATCTAGGTCAACAGACCGCCCAATAGAAACGTCAGCGCGGACAGGACGTTGAAAAGGAGCGCCTTGCGCTTTTCCCATCCCGGCTACACCAACACGCCGAAATCCCCTGGTTCTTGCGGCACCTTGTGTGCGGCTGCAGCGAGCCATGCCATGATGCCAAGTCGAATGTCCGCGAGAAAGGTGCCGGCAATCGCCAGTCCGCCGATAAAATTGTGCAACCCAGCGCCGATGAGGATCAGGTAACTCAGCGGACTCTTGCAGGTGCTGGCTGCGCGATGGCAATGGTGCCAGTGGAGGAACTGCTCCAGGGCGAAGAAATTGCTGAACCCCGCGAGAAGCCGACCATAGAACGCGGTGCTGTTGCCAGTCTCTGCAATGCCCGCGGGTATCATGTGAAAAAAGGCGCCGCCAATTTAAGAGCCTGCGGCAAACCCAACCAGGGGTAATACGAGCCGCTGCAGGGTCTCTGCTTTTCAGGATAAGCGTCAGGCTTCCGACCAGCGCCACCGCGCTCATCACCAGGCTACTGAAAACGATCCAGACTAGTGGGCTCATTTTTCTGTGCTCGCTGGTACGTGGATTACTTGTCTTGACACCGCCGCTTTACATAGCCGCTTTTTTAAAGCAGCGGCTAGGCGATTGATTGCAAATAGTCCAGGCTGCCTTTCAAGCTGGAAAATCTGGGAAAATCCTTCTCCGGGATCTTCATGTTTAACTGCTTTTCCAGCGCCAGCACAAACTTGACGAAATCGATCGAGTCGATTTCAAACTGATCCCTGAAGCTGGTGTGTTCATCCAGTATGGCCAGATCAACGTTCGGGGCCACCTCCTGGAGCGTCGCCAGTACGCGTTCCCGTAGCTGTTCATCGGTCATGATTCTATACACCTCCTGCTTCGTAAAGTGAATCGATTTCGCGTTGGATTGTGGATGGGCACGGCTTATGCACGTTGCGCCAGCGATGAGACATCCCCTTCGGGCATACCCAACTCGCGTGCTTTAAGTACCCGGCGCAGCACCTTGCCCGAATGGGTTTTGGGTACAGTTTCGATAAATTCGATTTCTTTCGGTGCAACGGCGACCCCCAGCCGGTCTCGAGCCCATCCGAGTATTTCACGCCGCAGGGCCTCACCTGATTGGTAACCGGGCTTTAGCTCGATGAATGCCTTCACGATTTCCATCGCGACGGCATCGGGCTTGCCAATCACGCCGACATCGGCCACCGCGGCATGCTCAAGCAGCGCACGTTCGACCTCAAAGGGACCTATCAAGTGCCCCGAGGACTTGATCAGATCATCGGCCCTGCCGACGAACCAGAAGTAGCCATCACCATCCCGGGTCACCAGGTCGCCCGATAAATACCAGCCTTGACGGAAACAGGCTGCATAGCGCTCAGGTTCTTCTAAAAAGCCCCGAAACATGGACGGCCAAGGCGTTTTCAGTGCTAATTCACCGGGCTCCCCCGATGTGTCCACCCTTGCAACGCCCTCGGGCCCCGTTCTTTTAACAACGGCGGCTTCGATCCCCGGCATGGGCTTGCCCATCGAGCCGGGCTTAATATCCATGGCGGCGATATTGGCGATCATGATGCAGCCCGTTTCCGTTTGCCACCAGGTATCGTGAAAAGGCAGGCCGAAGGTCTCCTGTCCCCAGATCACCGCTGCGGGATTGAGTGGCTCGCCGACGCTGGCCATGAACCGCAGTGTCCGCGTGTCGTGCTGCTTTGCCAACTCGGCGCCAAATTTCATAAGTAAGCGTATGGCGGTTGGCGCGGTATACCAGACTGTTACCTTCTGATTCTGCAGGATACGGTACCAGCGCCGGGCATCGAATTCCTCCCGGTCAACGACCAGGGTGGCGCCGATCGCTAACGGAGCCAGTATCCCGTAGGAAACCCCCGTCACCCAGCCGGGATCCGCGGTGCACCAGAACACATCCCCGGGATGTAAATCCAGGGCATATTTTCCCGTCAGGTAGTGCCCCACCAGCGCGTCATGAACATGCATCACGCCTTTGGGGCTACCGGTCGTGCCACTGGTAAAATGCAGCAGGGCCAGTGTATCTGGTGTGGTATCAGGCATTTCGAAATCAGCTTCCTTGTCATCGAGCAATTCCTGATAATTCCAGGTGTCAGGTATGCTCGGTGCCTGTTCTGACTCGCGCACCAGCAATACATGCGTAAGTGCCGGGAGGTAAGCCCGCAGCGGTTTGATTTTTCGCACATACAGACTTTCAGTTGTGACCAGGACTCTTGCGTTGGCCTTGGAGAGCCTGGCTTTTAGGGGCTCGGGCCCGTAATAGGAAAACAGCGGGCAGAACACGCAACCATATTTTAAGGTCCCTAATGCCGTGACATAGAGCTCGGGCTGGCGGTTTAACAGGGAAGCAACCACGTCACCCCGGGTAACATCCAGCGTCTTTAACAGGTTGGCGAAGCGATTGGTGAGACTCCGCAGATCGCCGTAACTGAATTCCTGAGCTTTTTCTTCCTTATCGATGCATCGGATAGCGGGGCGATGTGCATCGCCACGCTCTACATGCCTGTCGACACATACATAGGCAATATTAACACCCGATCCCTGTGAACCAGCCGTCAATTCACGCCGCACGTTCTCCCAGCTAAATGATGCAGTACTCGCGTCATAGTCCGACAGATTGGGCTTCAGCGAGGTAGTTTTATTCAGTTTTCGGATGATCTGTGTCAAGGGTAGCTCCATGTGTAGCAATAGACTAACAAATGTGCGTCAATCGAATTTGAGCAGGGTCAAATTGACGGAAGAATCGCACCCGAAAAATGCTATATCGAAATAGCTGGAATGAGGCTCAGGGCAAAAATCCTGGATGTCGCATCGATCATTCCCTTGCTTTCGGTGCCTTATCGTTTTCAGTGATGGAGTAATGTCATGACCATCCGCAATCTGGACGTGCTTTTTGGTCCGAAATCCATCGCACTGTTCGGTGCCAGCGATGCCTCCTCTTCCCTGGGGAGCTTCCTGGCCCGGAACCTGTGTGGGGCAGGATTCGGCGGTCAAATCATGCTCGTAAACCCCAGGCACGAACGGATAGGCGATTTACCGGTCTTCAAAGATGTCGCTGACCTGCCGGAGGCCCCGGATCTGGCGGTCATCGCCACGCCCCCACTATCGGTGCCTGATCTGATCAGCGCACTAGGGGAGCGGGGAACAAAAGCGGCAATCGTCATATCGGCAGGATTTGGTGAAGCCTCGGCACAGACCGGGCGGGACCTGAGGCAGGAACTGCTCGATGCCGCCAGACCGCATCTGCTCAGGATCATTGGGCCCAATTGCCTGGGCGTGATGATACCGGAGGTGGGTCTCAATGCCAGCTTTGCCCATCTCAATCCACAAGCGGGCAACATTGCGTTCGTGGCGCAATCCGGTGCCATTGTCACCTCGATGCTGGATTGGGCTACTACACGGGGCGTGGGATTTTCCCATGTGGTGTCGCTGGGGAACATGAGCGATGTCGATTTTGGCGATATGCTCGATTATCTCGCGAACGATCGTGACACGTCCGCCATTCTCCTCTACATCGAATCGATCACCAACGCGCGCAAATTCATGTCGGCGGCCAGAGCCGCCGCGCGCATGAAACCTGTCATTGCGGTAAAGGCCGGGCGTCATGCAGAGGGTGCCCGGGCGGCGGCGTCCCACACCGGCGCCCTGGCTGGGTCGGATGCAGTGTTTGACGCGGTGTTTCGCCGCACCGGCATCTTGCGCGTCTACAGCTTGCAGGAACTATTTGATGCGGCCGAAACGCTCTCGATGACGAAAGGTTTGCAGGGCAATCAACTCGTGATCGTCACCAACGGCGGTGGTCTGGGCGTCCTGGCAGCCGACTGCCTTGCCGAACTGGGTGGTCAATTGGCCGATCTCTCACCGGAAACACTGGACCGATTGAACGCTGTGCTTCCTGCTGCCTGGTCGCAGGCTAATCCGATCGACATTATCGGCGATGCACCACCGGAGCGCTATGCCGATACCCTGCAGGTCTTACTGGGCGACCACGCGATTAGAGCTGTGCTGGTAATCAACTGTCCCACCGCAGTCGCTTCCAGTCTGGAGGCGGCCAAAGCCGTCATCGGGGTGGGGACAGCCAATAAGCGTGTCCAATTGTTGACCAGTTGGGTCGGCGATGGCTCTGCAGTCGAGGCGCGCAGGTTGTTCTCGGAGCACCGCATTCCGACCTATCCCACTCCCGAGCAAGCCGTTCGCGCCTTCATGCAGGTCGTAAGCTATCGTCTGGCCCAGGATGCCCTCATGGAAACCCCTCCCTCCATTCCCGAGCAGTTCACACCGGATCTCGCCACGGCGCGGGCGTCCATCGAGATCGCCCTGAAAGACCAACGCCAATGGTTGACTGAGCCTGAGGCAAAAGACGTGCTCGCAGCCTATGGTGTGCCCGTCGTGCAAACCCACAGGGTCCAGAGCGCGGACGAGGCAGCAGCGGTTGCCGCTCGACTTGGGGGACCGGTGGCGTTAAAAATATTGTCCCGGGATATCACCCATAAATCGGAAGTTGGCGGTGTCGCACTGGATCTGGATGGACCCTCGGCCGTGCAACAGGCGGCACAGGAGATGTTGACGCGAGTTAGCGAGGCCCATCCCGATGCCCACATCGAAGGCCTGAGTGTGCAGTCAATGGTGCATCGGCCGCGAGCCTATGAACTCATAATCGGCATGGTGAACGACGCGCAATTTGGTCCCGTGCTTCTGTTCGGGCAGGGAGGTACGGCGGTGGAGGTGATAAACGACAAGGCGCTGGGGCTACCGCCGCTGAATATGCGCCTCGCCCGGGAAATGATATCACGGACCCGAATCGCTACATTGCTGAACGGTTATCGTGACAGGCGCGCGATCAACCTGGATGCCCTTGCACTGACGCTAATCAAAATTTCGCAGTTAATCAGCGATGTGGCAGAAATTACCGAGCTGGATATCAATCCGCTCCTGGTGGATGAATACGGCGTGATTGCACTGGATGCACGCATCAAAGTGGAGCGAACGAAGCAAACCGCTATCGAGCGATTGGCGATTCGGCCCTACCCCAAGGAACTGGAGGAATTGATCCCCCTGGGTGACGGGCGTACCTTGCTTTTGCGTCCCATCCGCCCCGAAGACGAGCCCTCATTACACGCCGCCTTTGCCAAACTGACACCCGAAGAGATCTATTTCCGGTTTTTCGCGCCACTTAAAGCGCTTTCACATTTGATGGCCGCACGCTTCACGCAGCGCGACTATGATCGGGAGATGGGGCTGATCCTGACCGAACCCGGAGTACCGGGTACAACCGAACTCTACGGTGGGGTGAGCCTGTCCGCGGACCCGGATAACATCCGCGCTGAGTTTGCGCTAATCATACGTCACGACATGACCGGAATGGGACTGGGTCTGGTACTGATGCGCCGGCTGATCGAGTATGCGCGCCAGCGCGGGCTGCAGGAAATCTTTGGAGTGGTGTTATACAACAACACTACGATGTTAACGCTCTGCGAATTGCTCGGGTTTTCGCATCACCGCGACCCTGAGTCTCCCGGCGAGGTGCGCGTGTCGCTGGCGTTATGAAGAGGAATTGCGTAGTGGCCAATGGAAGTAGCGCCCCGCTAAATAGCGGGACCCAAGGCCCCAAGAGCCTGTCGGACTTACCTTCCGGGCAATAAGACCAGATAAAAGACACGGATCAGTGATCCGACAATGTCACTTGAAAGGGTGATTTACACAGCCGAGCCGAAATTTTTTATATGAAGAAAACTGCCTTTATTTCACATCCCGATTGCCTGCTTCATGAAATGGGTGAGGCTCATCCCGAGTCGCCACAGCGGCTCAGGGCGATCGAAGATGCACTGCACGAGGCACAGTTATTCGATTTCTTAAAACACATTGACGCACCCATGGCTAGTCGCGCTGAGCTTGAGGCAGTTCACGATGCAGACTACATAGACTTCCTTTCTGAACATTCCCCCCAATCGGGTTATCTGCATCTTGATATGGAAACCGCCATGAATCCCCTAACCCTGCAAGCGGCCCGCCGCGCGGCGGGCGCTGTAGTCCATGCTGTCGATCTTATTGTCGACGGGCAGGTTGACAACGCATTCTGTTGCGTGCGACCACCCGGTCATCATGCGGAGCGGAACCAGGCAATGGGGTTTTGCTTTTTCAATAATATCGCCGTGGGCGCTGCGCATGCCCTGACAAAGCAAAATATCTCCCGCGTTGCCATTCTCGATTTTGACGTGCACCATGGTAACGGCACTGAGGATATCTTCCGCGATGATCCCGGAGTATTGATCTGCTCAACCTTTCAGTATCGCTTGTACCCAGACCGGGATCATGTAGAAAACCACCCGCGCATTGTAAATGCACCATTGCAGCCTGGCAGCGGTTCGAACAGTTTCCGCGAGGCAGTCAGTGCACTGTGGGTGCCTGCCATTGAAGCGTTCGAGCCGGAGTTTATTTTGATTTCCGCCGGGTTTGATGCCCATTGGCATGATCCAATGGCAGAACTAAACCTGAAGGAAGCCGACTACGGTTGGGTCACCAGAACGATAACCGGGTTGGCCGACCATTGCTGTGATGGGCGGCTGGTCTCGTGTCTCGAAGGTGGCTATGACATGCATGCATTAGGCGCGAGCGTCGTACCACACATTCGTGCGTTGATGGGGATTTAATCGAAAAGACACCGCAGCAATGGAATTTGGTCGTCTTCCGGTTCATAGAGTGAGCTAGACATAATGATTTGACCTGTCCTCCTCAATGTGGCTATGCCACTGGTTGGTTTATCTCAACGCCTATGGTAATCCACGAGCGTTGAGGTAGGACAGGTCCCCGAAATAAACTGAAAACGGGCAAAATCCATTTTTTTTTGGCCCAGGATCGGCCAACTAAATCACCGACCTGAACCGGCGGCTTATGCTGTCAGCCACACGTTAGCTGGTTGAAGAGGCATCCGAGAGGAGTTCTTGTGCGTGAAACAGTGCATCAACACGCGATTTACAGATAAATGCGTCAGATATATGCTCGAACACATGGAGTCGTTTCAAGCTTGCAAGGTTTGTTTCGTTGACACCAACAAGCAACACGGTTTTACCCTCCCTAACCGCCTCAAGCATTATCTCTTCGATGGCAATTGTTGTCGTGATACCCACGAGATTGGCTTCGCTCAAGTCCAGGATGAGTACGGTCTGATCGGGATATTCTGTAATACGTCGACGCATATCTCTGGCAACACCAAAGCTCATCGGGCCCTGAAGTCGAATCAAGAGCACTCGACCGTTAAGTTCCGCCAGCATTCTCCCTTCGCTGTCAGTCTGCGTCCCACTGTCTGCCCCGGTCATAAAGCTGAGATTATCCAGCTGCAGATTCGACAGCCGGTCGATGGTGACCAGGTTCGCGATAAAGACACCTATCAGCACGGCGGTAATGAGGTCGACGAATACCGTCAAAATAAGTACGCCGAGCATCAAACCAATGCTAAATGCCGGCAGTCGATGGAGTCTGCGCAGGAAATTCCAGTCGATAATATCGATTCCAACTTTTATCAGGATTCCCGCCAACACGGCAAGGGGGATGTGTTCCGCAAACCGGCCGGCAAAGATTATGATGAAGAGTAGCAACATCGCGTGCACGATTCCGGATAGGGGTGTACTGCCTCCTGCACGGATATTGACCACAGTGCGCATGGTTGCTCCCGCGCCGGGCAATCCGCCGAACAGACCTGCAGCGACATTACCGATGCCCTGACCGATGAGTTCCCTGTCGGAATCGTGATGGGTTTTGGTAATGTTATCGGCAACCAAAGACGTGAGTAGCGAGTCTATCGATCCCAGGGAAGCCAACAAAATGGCGGCGTAAACCATTTCGCCAAGCAGATGCAAGCTCCAATGAGGCCCCTGAACAGAAGGCAGTCCCCGCGGAATTGCGCCAATTACCGGCACCGACGGATCCTTCAGGAGCAAGACCAGAATCACTGTGCCCAGTAACAGCACCACCAGCGGCGCGGGGAGGATACGATTAAACCGTTCGGGCCAGCTGATCAACAATGCGATCGATAAGCCGCCCAGCACGGCCGATCCGACAACACCTTGCTCTGTGAGGCCCGTCAGGACCTGCAGTGACGCAATGACCGAGGCCTCACCCGGCATGCCAAACAGGGGCGGCAACTCGAGCAGAATAATGATCACCCCAATGCCCGACATGAAACCGGATATCACCGGATAGGGGACGAGCGTGAAATATTTCCCCAGCCGCAGCAATCCGAAGCCCATCTGGCAGATACCCGCTAACATGACAACAGTGAAAGCGGTGGCCAACCCATGTTCAGGATCCTGGGCGATAAAATCAGTGAGCACGGTGGCCATGACGACGGTCATCGGACCGGTGGGCCCGGAGATTTGGGTTGGGGTTCCGCCGAAAATCGCGGCAAAGAGGCCGACACAGATCGCGCCGTAGACACCGGCGATCGGCCCGGCGCCGGAGGACACGCCAAAGGCGAGTGCCAGGGGAAGCGCAACGATCGCCGCCGTGATACCTCCATACAAATCGCCCTTGAGACGATGACGGCTTAACATTGAAACCTCATCAGGTGGGTGATGTTACAAAGCACGCTGTGACGGACCTGAAGGATTTCACACATCAACCCTTCAGATCAGCTGAGTGACTGAAAGCCTCATCGACAATCGCCAACAGCGCCAATACGTCGAGCTCACTCCATAGTGCGGCGATCAATCCCGGTGTTGGTATGTTTTTCATTGGCAATAATTCCTCATAATGGCCTGCACAATCTCACCCACATCACGGGCGTGCACTTCCTCATGCAGGGGTACGTTGAGTAACTCGCTGATATGAGCGGTCGTGATGAGGCCCTGCAGGACGCTGCCTTGATGAGAGTAGACCAACAGAAACGGCTGACTCTGCTTCCGCATGGTTTTTAGCACGTCGCCGATCCTGGCGATCGCTACAGTGTTGACATCCACACCACTGACATTATCGAGCGGGGTCATAAGCTCGTAGAGAGTCATCTCAGGGACCGGATGTTGCAGCTCGGCCGCTCGACCCATGACCTCCGCTTCCTCCAGATCTTTTGCGGTCACTACGCCTAATACATCACCGTTGGCGTTGGTGACGAACAGTTTGTAGGCATGCAAGATATTCAGAAAGGTCTCTGCTTGAGTAGCGCGCACGTCGGAGCGGATTCTTAGCGGGGGTTGAATGGAAAAATCCATCATTGCCGCGCTTGCCGGGCTGTCCAGGGTAAGCTCTGGTTCTTCCACCAGTGGCACGAAGTATCCGCGTGACTGAGCGACCTCAGTTTCAAGAGTGTGGTAATTAGTTAACACCGTGGTTTCCTCAAGTTTCTCTGGTGGTTCGAATTTCAGTTACAGCGCGGGGCCGGATCGGGAAGGTGCCATCCGACATCGAGAGAATGAACCGTTTAGCTAGATAGAAATCTTCTCCAGGCAGTGGCTCTCCAACACCTCACGCATGGGCATCAGGCGCTTACGCGGGAGGACCCTGAGGCAGAAGGGGTTGAAGTTCAGGTTTATCAAAAACGAGTAACAGGTGAAGCGCTTGATTAACGAGTACTAGACGGCGTGTTTCAGGCAGACTTTTTTCAGACACACTTAATGTATTCCGAAATCACTCTCCTTCATTTGCAAAAAATACAGTTGCGCCTGTATCAGTTACGATTACTAATGCAAGTAAAATGGATATTTCAGAGAAGCGAGCGACCGAACACCGGACCGTCTGGCCGTCCACCC
>CAMYKE010000002.1 GCA_947258895.1 uncultured Pseudomonadales bacterium
CTGGTCCAGCAACTGATTGATGGTTGCCATGACACCCATCGTCATCATCGCCTTGATGACCTCAGCGGCCTTCACTGCCATCTTGTTGGCAAGTTCAGCAACCGTAATGGTTTCCGGAATATCTACCTCATGAATAACAGGCGTGGTTGAAATAGTAAAGGGCAGCGGACACTCGGCACTCACAATAAGACCGATTTCCCTTATACATTTAACAATAAACAATAAACAGAATGTAGCCGCTGGCCTTGTTGTGGGTGTCCGACAATCAGAGCCACCAGCCGCTCAACCTGTCATCACACTTGCCCGCAATCTATTCGATGCGCTTCGACTCGGATTGAATCTCGCCAAGCTAATCGAACCTGACACTCTGAGAGCCAACTATAAGTGACTTTCAGGCTCCGGCGAACGTCTACCAATATACTGTTTTGGCAAGCCGAGAAATCAGCGGTCTGCTTAACTCTGGGAAACAACCATCCAATCGGAGGTTTTTATCATGCGTTGCTTGTATAGTTTTGGTTATAAACTGTTTGCATTGCTGCTGATCAGCACGTCTATGCTGGCCGGTGCGCAATCCACTGTTCGCGATACCCTTTTCGAAGAAGCCAACGAAGCGCTGGACGCTGCAATCGCCGCCCGCGCACCGATACTGGCGCCCAAGAGCTACGGCCTGGCCACTGAGCATTACCGGCGTGCAGAGGAGCTATTGGAGGGTGGAAAAGGGCTCGATCGCATCAAATCGGAACTCGCAGAAGCGGTGATTGACCTGAAACAGGCGTTCGAGGTGACCAAGGTAGCCGAGGTGTCGCTAATCAATGCGATTCAGGCGCGGGCCGATGCACTGAGTGCAGATGCTCCCAATTACGCCGCGCAGCGATGGCAGGATGCCGAGGACCAATTTGCCCGAGCCGGTATTCGCCTGGAAGAAGGCAGCCTGAAATCCTCCAAACGCTACGCTGACAAGGCTGAAACTCTCTATCGGAAAGCCGAGCTGGCCGCTATCAAGGCCAATTATCTGAATGAAACTCAAGCCTTGCTTGAGCGCGCCGAGAAGGCAAAAGCCAAACGCTATGCTCCGAAAACACTTGAAAATGCCCAGCGTTTGTTTGCTGAAGCGGAGCAAGGCCTGAATGAAGACCGCTATGACACGGACCAACCCCGCAGCCTGGCACAGAGTGCCAAACACGAGGCCCGGCTTGCCATCTATCTTGCGGAAACCCTGGCAGTCGTGGACAAAAACAAGACGAGCATGGAGGATGTGTTACTGGACTGGCAGACGCCGCTCAAACAAATAGGCGCAAACCTGGACCTGTCGATCCATTTCGACGACGGTTATCAGTCGGCGACGGCCGAGATCACTCAGCGTGTTGATCAGCTCTATGCCGCGGACAGGAGTTTCAGCCACGAACTCTCCGAACGCAAGACCTTGATACGGGATCTGGAGCAACAGATTGCAGAACTCGAAGCCCGTCTGGGGGGTGTTTCCCAGGAGCGTTTGGCGCTGAACATGCAACTCGAGCGCCAGGCCAATATTCGGGCCAGGTTTCGTGAGGTGGAACAACTGTTCGACCGGGAAGACGCTATGGTGCTGCGCAGCGGCAATAACGTAATTTTACGACTGGTGGGCCTGACCTTCGACAGCGGCCAGGCAGTGATTAAACCGGAGCGCTTTGCTTTACTCACCAAGGTTCAAAACGCGGTTCGTATTTTCCCGCAGAGCTCCCTTGTCGTCGAGGGCCACACCGATTCCTTTGGCGGCGATGAAGCGAACCTGGCACTGTCTGAACAACGAGCAGAGGCGACACGGAGCTATCTGCTGGCAAATATGGGCCTGGATCCCAACACCGTGGTCGCGGTGGGATACGGCGAAGCCCGGCCAGTCGCCAACAATGAAATACCGGAGGGACGCGTCAAGAACCGCCGCATCGACGTCGTAATTAAGCCCATTCTCTAATCCGGATCGCCGCGCCGGGGTACCGGCGCGGCCCAATTGCCGGCCTAATCGAGGATCCTGTTATGAGCGAAGTGACTACCCCCCTGAATGATGTCGTTGCACGTCTAAAGACCGAGCGCGACGAGCTGCGTGTACAGATGCATCTGGCCAGAGAGGAATTAAAGGACGAATGGCAAGAAATGGAGCGCAACTGGGCCGAGCTGGAACGCCAGCTTGCCGCGGCCAAGGCTGAGGCGCTGGAGGGCTCTGCAGATGTGGCGGTGGCCACCCGCTTGCTGGCAGATGAAATTCAGACGCTGTATCGCCGCATCAAAAAGAAATTATAACGGCCACCCGCGGGCCTTAACCCGCAGGGAGCAACCTCGGCGCGATTTTTACCTTGTACTCAAACAGATTTATAGCCGTCTCGATGAGATCCAGCTTTTCGCTTCGCAAGGGAAATACCGCGTTGGCGTGGCGTTCGATGCGCGGCGCATCTACCACCGGATACAACTGTCTTCGCTGCAATTCGTTGGATATCATTCGCGTGGGCAGGTAAGCCGCGCCCCCAAGCTCCAGCAGGTGCGCCAGCGCCATTTTTGCCTGGGCAACCCGCAACTGCGGCTCGGCCGCGTCGGGATAGAGGCGACGGTGATGCACGGCATGGGACAAGCCCCAGTCGACCATGATGTATCCCTCTCCCAGGGCGTCTTTAGCACGAAGGCCCGGCTTTGAACTCACCATCACCAGTTCAATGAGGGCCACCTCCCGCACCTGCAGCAGCTCCAGTTGCGGGGGATCCAGCATAAATGCGACATCCAGATGACCCTCGAGTATGCGGCGTGTCAGTATGTCCGAAGTATGAATTTCGGCGATAATTCCCAAGGTCGGCAGGTGTCGCCTGAGACGGTGGAACCAGTCCTGTAATGCCACATCCCAAAGCCGCGGGCTGCCAGCGAGCGTCAATTGTTGCCGGGCACCTCCCATCGCCACCTCCTGGCGCGCCCTGCGCCAGCCTGCCAGCTGCAGGTCGGCATGACGCACCAGCCGGTGCCCCTCGGGGGTCAGTTGCAGATCGTGGTATTGCCGCACGAACAGTTTGGCGCCCAGATATCCTTCCAGCAGCTTGATGCGCGCACTGACAGCCGCCTGGGTCAAATTCAGGGCTTCTCCGGCACGGCCGAAATGGCGTAGTCGGTTAACTTCGAGAAAGGTGCGCAGTAGTTCCAGGTCCATACCAATACAATAAATAATTTTATAATATAAGACAAAATTATTTAGTTTTATTTGTTGAAAGATGTCTTTTACATTATCCGTCCGATTGGATTTGCCGCTTGGCGGACTGGATGGAACGATGAAATCTGATGTCTTTGGAATTCCTGCGTTGCGATCAACAGGCACTTCGCACGAGGCAGCGCAGCTTGTCAGCGGTGCCGTCGTGGGCGTTCGGACTGGAACACCCGCACGAAGTGAACTCATTGCGCAGCACTACGATTGGATCAGGGGGCGCTGCCTGCAGACACTGCGCCATGAGGCCGATGCCAGTGATGCGGCGCAAGAGGTAGTAATGCGAATGTACAAGGGGCTGCCGGACTTCGATGGTCGGTCCAACATTCGCACCTGGCTGTATACGATTATTCATCGTGAGTGTATAAACCTGATCCGCAAGCGCCGACGCTCGGCAATGAGCGAAGCCATTAAAGCACAGGTTGAATTCATGGAAACCGAGCGCCTTACGGATGATCAGGATTCGGCCGCAGACAGCGGCGCCGTGCATGCGACGCTCGGTGTGCTGCCGGCGCAGTGCCGCGAAGTTCTCCAACTGCGATTCTTCGCAGACCTTTCTCTGGAAGAAATGGGAATGGTGCTGGGCACCAGCTTGAGCGCCACTAAAATGCGGCTGTATCGAGCGCTTGAGCAGTTTGCACAGACGTACCTACAACTCTATCAGGAACCGAAACTTATCGGTTGACTCCCGGAGTCGA
This sequence comes from uncultured Pseudomonadales bacterium, assembly GCA_947258895.1. Next base: position 3,916 of record CAMYKE010000002.1, read on the forward strand.
CCTGGCAGGGAAAGCAGGGAGCCATTCGCCCAAAGGCGAGCGCGAGCCTGTTATGTGACTCAGCTCGCCGTTATACCGTCTAACTATTGCTATCTGCTGTGCCCGGCACCGAAGCTCGCATCGCGTGCCGTAACAGTCTGCGCTCATAACCCGCAGGCCAACCGGCAGGTAGTTGCAGATTTCCCAGCCGGTCACCCCAGCCGCTGGGGCTCTGTCCGGGGAGAACGCGTTGGCCGCCGCGTTGTAGCGGCCTCTTCGGTATAGGCGTCATATGTGGACCTCTGACTAAGCGTTTCGGCGATCGGCCACACCGCGCCTCGCAGAGCATTAGCCGCCATATCTCACCGATTTTTGGAATTATCGCCGAGAGTTTGTGCGTTGTACGGGATTTTCCGACGAAGGGGATAGCCATCGCTATAGCCGCAGGAGAAAAATTCCGCACAGCGTGCAAGATCCGGCGAGAAACCAAATAGGCAATTCGCACTGTACTGGCAAGGCTTCTGGGCATTGGATCGCCGAATCGGTGAGATATGGCGGTTAGCCCGCATCAGTCACCGATACAGCATGAAACCTGAGAATAATCCATGAAATCAGGCATTTTCATGAAGCCGGAAATTTACAGTATGCTAAATATGCTTTGGCGCGATCTGCGCACCAACCGGCTCGCCATCTTACGCACCAATTCATGACAGATTCGGGTCAGGGTTGAGCGAATATCCCGTGTGCCGAACCTTCGTCCCCGATACCAACCTGCACACCCGTGTCTTCGTACATCGAGACGATAGTCGCGCCGCCGCAAACACGCGTTAAAGTGCGTTCCCCGACCTGCGTGGCCGACATTGAATGGTTTACGGATTAACCAGGCCTTCCGCGAAACTGGTTAACTCGAAAAAGTGGCCTGGTAATCAGCGTGCTACCAGTACGACACGTCGGTTTATTGCTCGACCGCTATCACTGGTGTTTGTCGCCTTGGGCGCCAATGGCCCGACACCATGCCCTTCCAACTGCTCTCGTGCTACACCATATTCAGAGGCGAGAGACGTCACTACTGCCTTGGCCCTTCGCTCCGAGAGGTCGAGATTGTGCGCGAAACTGCCCTGCATATCCGTATGGCCAACCACATATACTTTGAGCGCAGGGCGGGCATTCAACATCTTTGATATCTCTACCAGCACCGGGGTAGAATTCGCCTTTAAGCTTGCCTTGTCAGTATCAAAATAAATCCCCTCCACGATCACAAACCCGTGCGTATCCAGGCCCTTCCACAATGCCTCTGCGTCAAGGCTTACCATCCCCACATCCATTTTCTTGACTTCGATAACGTGGATATCCGTAAAAGTTTGACCCACTGCAATCGCTAAATAGGCGGTGTCTTTATCTCGTGAAAATCGGGAGAGTAAATAGCGGCCCTTGAGATTCGATATCGAATGAATGTCCGAATATTTCTGCAAGGTCGGGCCCGCATACCGGTCGACGCATTCTTTTTTTTCCTGATTACAGGTGTAAAGGATTTCTGCGCCTGCTCGCTCCACTGCATTCTGGTAATTTCGAAACACCTCAAGTATCGATCGTTCCCCAGGCTTGGTATAAAATATCTTCGTAACCTTCCCCTCCAGCGATAATCCAGTTGGTTGCTTTCCACTTTCATCCATACCTGTAAAAGCAGAATATTCATCAAACTCCTGAACCTTCTTGCGCTTGATGGTAGAGCCCTCATAGGGCGCGATTAACGGGTGATCAGTTAGCGGTTCGCGTGCCGAACCCACACCGGTGACGCACATACATATAAGACCTGTGAAAATAATAATTCCTTTCATTAGTTTCTCCTGTGAATTGGATTGCTGTGCTGTACTGCCAGTTTTTATTCCGCTCTCCTGGGCGTGGCACTTTTGTTTCACCTGCTTGCTGAGACCGACTACCCAAAAGCATTTGGTTTGAATTCGCTGACCTTTCCGGCAGCTGGACGGGGCGAATTGAGGACGTACCGGCGTTAACAGTATTTGGAATTATTACTGAGATCCCAAAATTCCCCCCACCAGATTCCCGGTTTCATGGTCCGTTTGGTTAAAGGGATTGTAACGAATATTTTTTAACCCAAGCAATGCAGAATTATTTTTCTGAAGGTCAGAGCAGTAATTGAAACGCCCGCAGTTCGGTGGACTCCTCCCGGGTTGCAGTCTGTTACGTTATCAATTGGCCGATTGTAGTTGCGGTTCCAACTGCTTGATGCAACACAATTCCGCCCGGTTTTCCCGGCACGAGTACCCGGCCTTTCGCGAATACAGTTACCGACTTGCCTCGTATCACGCAAATAAAAAAGAGGGCGATGCCCTCTTTTTTACGTGTTGCTTGTAAGCCGCCGCATATTGCCCGGCAGGTTATCCCTATTCGGCAGCAGCCGGTTCCGGCGTACCCGACTCTTCTTCCAGAGCCTTCATGCTCAGTTTGATCCGGCCTCGACCATCAACATCCAGCACCTTGACCGAAACCTGCTGACCTTCCTGCAGATAATCCGACACCTTCTCAACGCGTTCCTTGGCAATTTGGGAAATATGCAGCAAGCCGTCGGTTCCCGGCAGGACCGTAATGAACGCACCGAAATCGACGATACGGGCCACGGTGCCCTCGTAGATCTTGCCCACTTCAACTTCAGCGGTGATCTCGTCGATACGCGCCATGGCTGCGTCCGCCGCCTGCTTATCCTCAGCATAGATGCGTACTGAGCCATCGTCCTCGATATCAACCTGCGCACCGGTATCTTCACAGATGGAGCGAATGGTCGCGCCGCCTTTACCGATAATGTCACGAATCTTGTCCGGCTTGACATGGACAGTGAGCATGGTGGGAGCGTTATCGGAAAGCTCCGCACGGGGCTTGTCGATCACCTTGCCCATTTCGCCCAGGATGTGGACACGTGCATGGTGCGCCTGCTCGAGGGCGACTTCCATGATTTCCTCGGTGATGCCCTCGATTTTGATATCCATCTGCAGGGCCGTAATGCCCTTGTGGGTGCCGGCAACCTTGAAGTCCATATCGCCCAGGTGGTCTTCATCGCCCAGGATATCGGTGAGCACTACATGGCGATCACCTTCCTTGACGAGACCCATCGCGATGCCGGCTACGGCATCACGCAACGGTACCCCGGCATCCATCAACGCCAGGCTGCTACCGCACACACTGGCCATGGAACTGGAACCGTTGGACTCGGTGATTTCAGAGACCACACGAATGGTGTAGGGGAATTCCTCTTCGTTGGGCAATACGGCGGAAAGACCGCGGCGGGCAAGCCGGCCATGACCAATTTCACGCCGCTTCGGGCCGCTCATAAAGCCGGTTTCACCCACGCAGAACGGAGGGAAGTTGTAATGCAACATGAAATTGTCATGCGCAACACCCTGCAGCGACTCGATCAGCTGTGCATCTCGCATCGTTCCCAGCGTGGCAACTACGATCGCCTGGGTTTCGCCGCGCGTGAACAATGCGGATCCATGGGTCTTGGGCATCACACCGATTTCGACGGAGATGGGACGCACCGTAGTGGTATCGCGGCCATCAATGCGGGGATTGCCATCCAGTACGCGCTCGCGCACGATTTGCTTCTCGACACTGCTGAAGGCTCCGCCGACGGCATCGGCATCGAGACCGGCCGCTTCGTCAATCAGTTGTTCCTTGATTCGGGTTTTGAGCGCATCGATCTGACCATAACGGCTCATTTTGTCGCTAATGGTATAGGCTTCACCCAGTTCGGCACCGACGCTGTCCCTGATTGCAGTCTTCAACTCGGTGTTTTCCGCCGGCGGCTGCCAATTCCAGGCTTCGTTGCCGGCTTCAGCGGCGAGTTCGTTGATTGCATCGATAGCAACCTGCATCTCTTCATGCGCGAACAGTACGGCACCAAGCATCAGGTCTTCGCTCAGTTCCTGCGCTTCGGATTCGACCATCAATACCGCGTCTTTGGTACCGGCTACCACCATATCCAGCCGGGAAGCTTCGAGCTCTTCCTGACCGGGATTCAGGCTGTAGCCTTCCGCTTCGGTGTACCCCACGCGTGCTGCGCCAATCGGGCCGTTAAACGGAATACCGGAGAGGGTGAGGGCCGCAGAGGCGCCGATCAGGGCCGGGATATCCGGATCATTTTCCTTGTCGGCGGACATCACCGTGCAAACGACCTGCACTTCATTCATGAAGCCCTTGGGAAACAGCGGGCGAATCGGTCGATCGATCAGGCGCGAGGTCAGAGTTTCTTTCTCTGACGGGCGACCTTCACGCTTGAAGAATCCACCGGGGATCTTGCCAACTGCGTAGGTTTTTTCCTGATAATTCACAGTGAGCGGGAAAAAGGCCTGCCCCGGATTGGCGGTCTTGCGACCGACGACCGTAGCGAGCACTGACGAATTACCCATGGTGACCAGCACTGCGCTGGTGGCCTGGCGCGCAATGCGACCAGTTTCTAATTTGACGGTGTGACCGCCGTACTGAAATGTCTTAGTTACCGGGTTCACGGTACTACCTCGATTGGTTAGTTTATTAACGACGTAAGCCGAGTCGACCGATAAGCGCTGTATAGCGAGCTGTATCTTTACGTTTCAGATAGTCGAGTAATTTACGACGCTGGTTCACCATCCTGATCAGCCCGCGACGCGAGTGGTGATCTTTCTGGTGTTCCTTGAAATGCGGCTGCAGGTGTTCGATGTTTGCAGTCAACAGTGCGACCTGTACTTCCGGCGATCCGGTGTCGCCCTTGCCCTGGGCAAAGTCCTTGACAATTTTTTCTTTACTCTCAGCTGTTAAAGCCATGAAATAACTCCTGATAATATGCAAATAAGATGTTATGTCCCCCGTGCATATTTACAGAGGCATAACCCAGTGTGCGAATAGTGCCGCGGGCGCTATCCAACGTTCACCAGACGCCGCGGCGCTACTCGCCCGTCGTCCAGCACCTCGCCAACACCGAGAAAACGCTCCTCTTCGCTGGCCTCTCTGTTAAACAGCACCACCTTACCCTCTACCCGGGTATTCGGTACAAATACCGGCTGGCCCTGCCTAATGTAGTACGCCAGAAGATCGTTCAATTCGACCTCCGGCAATCCCTCAACCGCCGTTTCTACCGGCAACAGCAGTTTCTGTAAATTCTGTTCGCATTCGTGCGTACCGGCTCCCTGTGCTGCGATTTCCGCCACTTCCTCGAGCGAGTACATCCGCTGGCCAGCCAGCCCGCTGACCGCCAGCCTGCGCAACGCGACCACGTGTGCGCCACAACCAAGGCGCTCGCCCAGATCATCGATCAACGAACGAATATACGTACCCTTGCTACAATGCAGCTCAATATCCAGTTCGTCTTTGCGCGCCGCCAGCAATTCGATCTTCGATATGACGATCTTGCGCGGCTTGCGTTCCACCTCAATGCCTTCGCGTGCCAGCTTGTAGAGCGGCTGGCCATGGTGCTTCAACGCAGAGAACATCGACGGCACCTGTTCTGTCTCGCCCAGAAATGCGCGCAATGCGCGTTCCAGTTGTTCGCCACTGAACGAGGGAACCTCCCGTTCGGCGATGGTCTCGCTATCCGTATCGCCGCTGGCGGTCCGAACCCCCAGCCGAGCGGTGGTTCGATATTCCTTATCCGCATCCAGCATAAACTGCGAAAACTTCGTCGCTTCGCCAAAACAGATCGGCAGCATGCCGGTAGCGAGTGGATCCAGGCTGCCGGTATGCCCCGCCTTGGCGGCGCCAAACAGGCGTTTCACCTGCTGCAATGCGGCATTTGAAGACAACCCAGGGGGCTTGTCGAGCAAGAACATCCCGTTGAGCGGCTTGCCGCGCTTGCTACCCCTGCGACCCAAACTCAGCGGTCCTCGTCCCGGCCTGGACTTTCTCGTGCATGATCTTCTCCCACCGCCTTGTCGATCAACGCGGACAGGTGCTGCCCGCGAGCGATGCTCTCATCATAATGAAAGCGCAAGTGCGGCACGATCCTCAGCTTCATCAAGCGCGCCAGGCGACTACGTAGAAATCCTGCGGCGCCATTTAATATTTTCTCGATCTGCGCCTGATGGGGCTGATCATCAACCCCCAGCGCAGTAACGTACACTTCTGCATAGCCAAGGTCACGACTGACCTCTACCGCGTTTACGGTGATCATGCCAATGCGAGGGTCCTTGACTTCCTGTTGAATCAGGACCGCCAACTCGCGCTGGAGTTGATCACCTACCCGCTGGGTACGACTGTAATCCGCCATTGCTAACTGCCTGCCGGTTACAGCGAGCGCTCGACCTCAATCCTGTCGAACACTTCGATCTTATCCCCGACCCGGACATCGGTGTAGTTCTTCACGCCGATACCACACTCCATACCACTACGCACTTCACTGGCATCGTCCTTAAAGCGCCGCAGGGACTCGAGTTCACCTTCATAGATCACCACATCGTCGCGTAATACGCGAATCGGCTTGCTCCTGGATACGGTTCCCTCAATTACCATGCAGCCGGCGATAGAACCGAATTTCGGCGAGGTGAAGATGTCCCGCACCTCTGCCACGCCGACGATCTGTTCCTTGTATTCCGGCGCCAGCATACCGGTGAGGGCGTTCTTGACGTCGTCGACAATATCGTAGATGACGCTGTAGTAACGGAGGTCGATACCGTTCTTTTCAATGATCTTGCGCGCTGTCGCATCCGCCCGGACATTGAAGCCGATAATCACCGCACTGGTGGAAACTGCCAGGTGGGCATCGGTCTCGGAGATACCACCGACCCCGGAGGAAACGATCACGACCTTGACCTCCTCGTTACCCAGCTTCTCCAACGCTGCCGACAAGGCTTCCAGCGTACCGCGCACATCGGTTTTTAGCACCAGGTTGAGCGCCTGCACTTCGCCCTGTTCCATGCTGGCGAACAGGTTTTCCAGTTGGGTCGCCTGCTGCTCGGCCTGAGACGCGGCCCGCGATTGCTCGGCACGCACCTGGGCGACTTCGCGCGCCTGTTTTTCACTCGGCACAACCGCAAAGTCATCGCCGGCCGCCGGCACATTTGCCAACCCCAGGACCTCGACCGGAATGGATGGGCCCGCGCTCTTGACCGTCTTGCCGTTTTCGTCCAGCAACGCCCTCGCGCGACCATAGGTCGAGCCCGCTAAAATAGAATCTCCCTGTTGCAGCGTCCCGTTCTGGACCAACAGGGTAGCGACCGCACCACGACCCTTATCGAGCCGTGCTTCCACGACAATGCCCTTGGCCGGCACATTTTCAGCGGCCTTGAGCTCGAGGATTTCGGCTTGCAGGAGCACCGCGTCGAGCAAGTCATCGATACCTTCGCCCGTGTGAGCCGATACCGGAATAAATTGCACGTCACCGCCCCAGTCTTCGGGGATGACTTCTTTTGCAGCCAGTTCGGTTTTCACCCTGTCTACGTCCGCCGCTTCCTTATCGATCTTGTTCACCGCTACCACGAGCGGAACGCCCGCAGAACGCGCGTGCAAGATCGCCTCTTCCGTCTGGGGCATGACACCGTCATCCGCTGCCACCACGAGAATCACGATGTCGGTAGCTTTCGCGCCACGCGCTCGCATCGCAGTGAACGCGGCATGGCCAGGCGTATCCAGGAAGCTGATCATGCCCTTGCCGGTCTCAACATGGTAGGCACCGATGTGCTGGGTAATACCACCGGATTCCCCCGCAGTTACCTTGGTCTTGCGAATATAATCGAGCAGCGATGTCTTGCCATGGTCGACATGTCCCATGACCGTAACGACGGGCGCCCGGGCAACTTCTTCACCCTCATAGCTGATGCCCGCCAGCAACTCGTTTTCAACACCCGTGGGCTCTTCCAGCTTGTACGTGTGACCCATTTCCTCAACCACCAGAATCGCAGTTGCCTGGTCGATAGACTGGTTAATGGTCGCCATCTCGCCGATCTTCATCAGCGTCTTGATGACTTCATGCGCCTTCACCGACATGCGCTGCGCAAGCTCTGATACCAGGATATTCTCCGGAATGAGGGCTTCTTTTTGGGTAGGGGCGGTGGGCTTGGAAAACCCGTGCTTTTTCAAGAACTTGGTTGGCTTTGCAATCTTCGCTTCGTCATGCAATTTTTTTGCTGGCGCCTTAAACCGGGATTCCGGCTCCTCTTCCTCGAAGTCATCATCGAGTTCTTCAATCCATTTCTTGGGTGACTTGACCTTCTCGGCCTTGGCCTTCTTGGCATGCGCCTTGAGCTTTTCACGCTCTTCCTTCTCGAGCTTCAGCTGCTGTTCGGGGGTCAACTCCTTGGTGATGCCAATGGCAGCATCTGCAGCATCAAGATCGGAGGCTTTGGCGCCTTTCTTTTTGGCCCCTTTCTTGCCATCGACGTCTGGAGCAGCGGCTTTCTTGACCGCCTCTTCAGCTTCGGCATTGGCCGCTTCCTGGGCAGCCTTTTCCTCTGCCGCCTTCTGTTCAGCTTCCTGGGCAGCTTTGGCCTCGGACTCCGCCGCCAGCCGCGCCTGCGCTTCCGCCTCGCGCTGCACTTCTTCCTCTAACTTGAGAGCGTGCTCCTTCGCTTCCACCGCGCTACGCTTAACGTAGGTGCGTTTCTTGCGCACTTCGACATTAACAGTCTTGGCGGAACGGCCCTGGCTGCCGGAGGTCCTTAACTGGGTGGTTACCTTCCGCTTCAGGGTGATTTTCCTGGGAGCACCGTCGCTCTCGCCGTGACTGCGCTTTAAAAAAGCCAGCAGCTTTTGTTTCTCTTCGTCGGAAACCGTATCGTTCGCGGCGCTCTGGGTAAGGCCCGCCTCACTCATCTGTTTGAGCAAGCGGTCAAGGGGCGCACCCACTATGTCCGCCAGCTTTTCTACAGTAACTTCTGCCATTCTGGGCTCTCCTGCTACAACTCTCTCAGTTACAGCTTAATTACTCTCTTCCGCAAACCAGGGCTCACGCGCTTTCATGATCAATGCGCCGGCGCGCTCTTCCTCGATACCCTCGATCTCCAACAGGTCGTCAACAGCCTGTTCAGCCAGATCTTCCATTGTGACAATTCCGTGGTTTGCCAGAATAAAGGCCAGATGCCTGTCCATACCTTCCATCTCCAGGAGGTCCTGCGCAGGCTCCGCACCTTCAAGTTCTTCCTCGCTGGCGATCGCCTGGGTTAACAGCACATCCTTGGCACGCGCTCGCAGTTCGCCAACAATCTCGTCATCAAAACCTTCGATCGCCAGCATCTCCTCGAGCGGAACATAGGCGATCTCTTCCAGGCTGCTAAAGCCTTCTTCGACGAGTACGCCAGCCAGGTCTTCGTCGATATCAAGCTGCCCCATGAATTTCTCGATGACCTCGCCGCTCTCCTCTTCTTGCTTGGATTCAGCGTCTTCCTGGGTCATCACATTGATCGTCCAGCCAGTCAGCTCGCTCGCCAAACGCACATTTTGGCCGCTGCGACCAATCGCGACCGCCAGGTTATCCTCGGATACAGCCACATCCATGGAGTGAGATTCTTCGTCCATCACGATGGACTCTACCTCGGCCGGCGCCAGCGAGTTGATCACGAGCTGTGCCGCGTTGTCATCCCACAGCACGATATCGATCCGTTCGCCTGCCAGCTCGTTGGAAACGGCCTGCACGCGGGAGCCGCGCATGCCGACGCAGGCGCCGACCGGATCAATCCGCCCGTCATTGGTCTTGACCGCGATCTTTGCCCGCGAACCGGGATCGCGTGCCGCGGCGCGAATCTCCACGACCTGTTCAGAAATCTCGGGCACTTCAATTTTGAACAATTCAATCAGTAGTTCCGGCGAGTTACGGCTCATCACGAGTTGCGGTCCACGTACATCCTCACGCACCTCGGCAAGCAGGCCGCGCACGCGATCGTTCATGCGGAATATCTCCTTGCTGATCATTTGCTCGCGTGGTAACACCGCCTCGGCGTTGCCACCCAGGTCGATAATAATCTGCTCACGCTGGGTTTTCTTGACGATACCGCTCACTACTTCACCGATTTTGTCACGGAAGGCTTCAACTACCTTGGCCCGCTCTGCTTCCCTGACCTTCTGCACGATAACCTGCTTGGCGGCCTGCGCTGCGATGCGGCCGAAATCGACATTTTCAATGGATTCTTCCCATACGTCGCCAAGCTCAAGCGCGGAATCCTTCTCCTTTGCCTGTTCAAGCGTCAGGTGGATGCCGGGTTCGAATTCCCATTCCTCATCCTCGGGGTTTTCTTCCTCCACCACCGTCCAGCGGCGGAACGACTCGTAATCGCCGGTGGCGCGATCGATGGCCACTCGAATGTCGACACTTTCGTCTTCGCCATACCGCTTACGGGTCGCGGTCGCCAACGCGAGTTCGATCGCCTCGAAAATAACGCCTTCCTCGACACCCTTCTCGTTGGAAACGGCCTCGACAACTAACAGGATTTCTTTGCTCATTTACCTTTACTCCGTGCACCATCCGGCCCGTTTAAAAGCGCGGCACAACCTTAGCCTTCTCTATCGATTCCAGTGGCAGTGTATATTCGTGGTCATCAACCTGAATGCCGATTTCACCATCTGCTACCGCTGTCATAATTCCCCTGAAGTTGCGCCTACCCTCGAAACGGACACGCAGCTTCACCTTAACCTCACTACCTATGTACGACTTGAACTGTGCTTCGCTATACAATGGCCTGTCCAGGCCTGGCGACGATACTTCCAGCGTATAGTTGCCGCTGATCGGCTCCTCTACATCGAACAGTGCGCTCAACTGGCGGCTAACTGCTTCGCAATCTTCCAGGCCGACGCCCTTCTCGCTATCGATATAGATGCGCACGATCCGGGACTGCCCCTGCGGAATCATCTCGATACCCCACAAGTCCAGGTCCAGCGCATGTACCACTGGCGCTACCAGGACCGTTAATTGAGTGTCGCCGTGCACCTCGTTGCGCGCCTCCGGTTCCATCGCAAAAAAACTAAAAAAATGGGCGCCTAATCGCCCACCTGCTCCCAAACCAGCAGAAGCCCGAAATTTACGGGTTCCCCAGAAATAAAAAGCCCCTTGAAAAGGGGCTTTTTATCTTCGATTCCTGGCTGTGCATCCCGCAACCATCAGCAATCATTTAATATGGTGCGGGGCAACTACTTCACCCTGGCGAGCATATCAATTACCCTGCTCGCAACTCCCACCCCTTCCGTACTACTTCGTGGGGCAGCAATATTAAACAAGGAAGACCCATAAATCAATGCGGTTAGGCGAATACCTCAAATAGTTTAGTGGCCCTCGCGGCCCACCAAATCTGCAACATGAAGGTTTC
>CAMYKE010000003.1 GCA_947258895.1 uncultured Pseudomonadales bacterium
CCTGAACCAGAACCTGAACCTGAACCAGAACCAGAACCTGAACCTGAACCTGAACCACAAACCGCTGTGACGCCAACGCCGTTGCAGCAGGGTGCGGCTAAACCTGGCCGCAGCGAGCCCGTTGCCGCTGGCCCCGGCGCTGGTGATGAAGGCGATGTAGAGAAGCTCTTGACTGCGCCTGACGATCATTACGTGGTGCAAGTGATCGCTGCGGATTCCGCAGCGGCCGTCTCCGGCTACTTCGAAGCAAATCCAGGATTTGCGGCGGCTTCGCTGAATGTCAGGATCCATAGCCGGGGGCGCGACTGGCATGTTGGGATTGCCGGCCTGTACCCGGATTATGCGGCAGCACACGCCGCCGCACAGGAATTACCCGGGTCATCAGCGCCCTGGATACGCCCCGTCAAGGACCTGAAGCAAGCAATTTTAGCCGCCCGGCAACGCTGATGGCGGCCATGATAACTCTCGCTATCTGGCAGGGACTGTGCCGGTTTCGGAAACCCTGCGGGCAGCAAACCGGTCATTACCTGTTATGAATTCATCAGCACACCCCTTTGATCGCTTAACCCCCGATTTCCTTATGAGCGCCGTCGAGAGCCAGGACTACTGGTGTGACGGGCGCCAGTTTCCCCTCAATAGCTACGAAAACCGGGTTTACCAGATCGGTATTGAGAGTGCTGAGCCGTTGATCGCCAAATTCTATCGGCCACAGCGCTGGAGCCAGGCACAGATTCTCGAGGAGCATGAATTTTGCTTTGAGCTGGTAGAGCAGGAACTGCCCGTGGTGGCGCCACTGCGCAATCGAGCCGGGCAGAGCCTGTACGAATACGAGGGTTTTTACTTTGCGCTCTATCCGCGCAAGGGTGGTCGCGCCCCGGAACTGGATAATCCGGACAACCTGTTGATACTGGGACGACTATTGGCGAGAATTCACGCGGTAGGTGCGGTCGGCGAGTTTCGCCAGCGGCCGGCGATCAGCTTCGAGGATTATGGCGAGGCGAGTGTGCAACTGATTACGGAGCAGTTTATTCCAGACGAGCTGAAGGAAGCCTACATCACGCTCTGTGCTGATCTGTTGCGCCTGATACGCAGTGCGCTGGATGAATTTCCGGGGGTGCGCAAACTGCGTACCCACGGTGATTGCCACATTGGTAATATCCTGTGGCGGGACGAGAATCCGCATTTCGTGGATTTCGATGATGCCCGCACTGCCCCCGCAATCCAGGATATCTGGATGCTGCTGTGCGGCGATCGGCACAACCAGACCGCTCAGCTGGCCGAGATACTGGATGGTTATGATGAGTTCTATTCCTTTGATGCGCGCGAATTAAACCTCATTGAGGCGTACCGCACACTGCGGATGATGCATTACAGCGCCTGGCTGGCTCGGCGCTGGGCTGATCCCGCATTTCCCCGGGCGTTTCCCTGGTTTAACACCATGAAATATTGGGGTGAGCATATACTGGAGTTGCGGGAACAATTCTCTGCCTTGCAGGAACCGCCGCTGCAGGTGGGTTGAGAAACCGGCGAACGTTTAGCGTGCGCCCCGACGGCGTTATTTTTACCAGGAGGATATCAAGATGACACAACTGGCTGAATCAAAATGTGAGGCGTGCCGCGCTGGTGCGCCGCGCGTGAGCGATGCGGAACTGCCGGCGCTGTTGCGCGAGATACCGGACTGGACTCCCGTCGTGATCGACGAAGTCATGCGCCTGGAGCGTAGCTTCAGTTTCCCGGATTTCGTCACTGCTATGGCCTTTACCAATCGCGTCGGTGAACTCGCGGAGGCCCAGGATCATCACCCGGCACTGCTTACCGAATGGGGCAAGGTCACCGTTACCTGGTGGACCCACAAGATCAAGGGTCTGCATCGTAACGATTTCATCATGGCCGCAAAGACGGACCAGGCCTATCGCGGCTCCGGTGCGACCTGACAAGTTAGTACTGTCGCCGCCTCAAATCGGCCGCTACGTTATAAGTCCGCGTGGCTTATCACTTATTGTTATTTAAACACTCGGGATTGCGCCTCGACCGCACCCGGGAGATGCCTTAGAATTGCGGGCTTATTTGTCTAAACTCGGGAAGAGAGCTCAACATGCGCAGAGTTGTTTTTAATCAGAAGGGCGGCGTTGGCAAGTCAAGTATTACGGCAAACCTGGCCGCCATTAGTGCGAGCCGTGGTATCAGGACCCTGGTAGTCGACCTGGATACCCAGGCGAACACCACCAAGTACCTGCTGGGCGTCAGTGCAACCGAGCTCGATGGCACCATCGCGGACCTGTTTGAACAGTCGGTCAAGTTCAATTTGTTTGCCAAGGAGCCTTTTGATTTTGTCCACGAAACGGCTTATCCCAACCTGTTTGTAATGCCCTCCAGCCCGGAGCTCGAGAATCTCGAGTCCAAACTCGAATCCCGTTACAAGATTTTCAAGTTGCGAGAGGCGCTGGAAAAACTTGAGGAGGACTTCGATGCCATCTACATCGATACCCCCCCTGCGCTGAACTTCTATACCCGCTCGGCATTGATTGCAGCCCAGCGATGCCTGGTGCCGTTTGATTGTGATGATTTCTCACGACAGGCGCTGTATACACTGATGGCATCGCTCCAGGAGATTCGCGAAGACCATAATGACCAGCTCGAAGTGGAGGGCATCGTAGCCAACCAGTTCCAGCCGCGGGCCAGGCTGCCACAACAATTACTCGATGAATTGCTCGCAGAAAACCTGCCCGTGCTACCCGTCTACCTGTCGGCTTCGGTGAAAATGCGTGAATCGCACCAGCAATCCGCGCCCCTGATCCACATGGCGGCCTCCCACAAGCTGACCGGGCAGTTCGTCGAACTGTTCGACCTGATTTCCGCCAAGCCCAAGGCAAAGCGCAAGAGTGGCAAAGCCAGGACCGCTTGAGAAGCGCCTGACGTATCGATTTGGATCCCTACTCGCGGCTTGCGGACATAATCCTCGACCTGGAGGTGGCCCTGCGCGAGCAGCAACTGTGGGAGGAGGCTACCCCACCTCCTGAAGCGCTGCAAAGCCCGCATCCGTTCTGTATCGACACCCTGACTTTTAACCAATGGCTGCAGTTTATCTTCATCGAGCGGGTTAAATTGATCATCGAGGAGCAGGCGCCACTTCCCGCCAGCAGTGAAATTGTGCCAATGGCGGAAGAGTGGTTTGCTCAATCCGCCCTCCACGGCAAGAAAATCATCTACATTCTCAACAGCTTCGACGAGCTTATCGGCCGGCCCGACCCGATATAAATCTATGCAATGGCCGTCCAGCGCCAGAACGAGTATTTTTCGGCGGTCTGCCAACGTCTCGCCTGAACAAGAATTTTCTGGCGCTCGGGTGCTTTGCAACTAGACTCTATACGTAGATCATTACCCCAGAGTCTTTCAATTTGGCCGCTGTTATTGCGCCGCGGGCGCTATTATTCCTGGCACCACACCTGACACTGGCTGCGAGTTTCCTCGCCGCTCCCCACTATCAGCCGTTCGCGAACGAATACGCGCTGATCCTGAAAGGTATCGCCTGTTTGCTGTTGGCCGTCTCGGCGGTATTGAGCGTCTATTTTAATCGTAGTCGCGTGTTGTTTTCGGCAGGCATGCTGCTGCTGGTGCTGGTTGCCGGCATTGATGCGCCTCTTGCGGTCGGCGGCGCCGATGCCTCGGCCCTTGCGATCGCCAGTGTGTTGGTCCCCGCTAACTTTGTATTGATGAGCATGCTGCGCGAACGCGGGATCCTTTCCCTGCAAGCCAATGCTCTTTATGGCGCGCTGGCGCTGCAGGTCGTGGCGATAGTCGGGCTGAATGCTGCTTTTCCCGCTCTTCTGGATCAAATACTGGCCGTCCGAATTCCCTGGTGGCCTGCGTATCTGGCCACCGATATGCCGCACCTCGTACTGGCAATGACCAGCCTGGCGGCGATGGTAATGCTGTTGCGGGCGCTGTGGACCCGCCACCCGATCGACAGTGCCCTGCTGGCATTGCTGGGTACTTTCGTTATGGTCTCAAACGGTCATTTCAGTGACCTGCAAGGTTCGCTGTTATATGCCCTTGTCGGCCTCGCACTGCTGCTGGCGGTGATCCAGGATTTCTATGATATGGCCTATCGTGACGAACTGACCGGGCTCGGCGGGCGCCGGGCGCTGAACGAGTTCCTGCTCAGGCTGGGCCGGAACTACAGCATCGCAATGATCGATGTTGATCACTTCAAAAGGTTCAACGACCGCTACGGCCACGATACCGGGGACCAGGTGTTGCGCATGGTCGGGGCGCAACTGGCGCGTGCGAGCGGCGGTGGCAAGGCGTTTCGCTATGGTGGTGAGGAGTTTACCCTGGTGTTTCCGCGCCGGGCACCGGCGGAGGTAAAACCGCATCTGGAGGCGTTGCGCGAGCGCATTGCGAGTTACCCCCTGGCGCTGCGCGGAAAAACACGTTCCCGGTGCAGCAAGGAGGGCCGCAAGCGGCGGCGCGGCAAGCTCAGCGCAGGTACGACGGTTGGCGTTACCGTGAGCATCGGATTGGCCCAGCGGAAGCCGGAGATCAAGTTCGCAGATGACGTTATCAGGGCCGCTGATCGGGCTCTTTACAAGGCCAAGCGGGGTGGGCGTAATCGACTCTGTATGGGTTGAGGTATTTGGCTTAGCACAATTACGGCGAGCGACTATACTCAAAATTATCCCCTCGAATACGAACACCTCTGATCAATAATCAAGCTGGAAAAGGAAGTGAAATGAGCGAAATTCAAAATTACCTGCGTACCCTGGTTGAACGGGAAGGATCGGACTTGTACTTGAGCACCGCTGCGCCTCCCAGTATCAAGGCTCATGGTGAAATGGTGCCGATTGACCCCAATCCACTGCCGACCGGGAGAATCAAGCAACTCGCCTATGAAATCATGAACGAAGAGCAGATTGCCGAGTTTGAATCGAAGCCGGAGATGAACCTGGCAATTTCTGAGTCCGGGCTGGGCCGGTTTCGCGTCAATATATTCAAGCAGCGCAACGAAGTGTCCATGGTGATTCGCTCGATCGTTACGGATATTCCTAACTTCAGCAAGCTGGGTTTACCGCCGGTGCTGCCGAAACTGATGATGCAGAAACGCGGCTTGATTTTGTTCGTAGGTGCCACGGGTTCGGGTAAATCGACCTCCCTCGCGTCGCTGCTGGACTACCGTAACAGCAATAGTGCCGGACATATTATTACCATCGAGGATCCGGTCGAATTCGTACATTCCCACAAGAAAAGCATTATCAACCAGCGCGAAGTCGGAGTAGACACGGACTCCTATGAAGATGCGTTGAAGAATACCCTGCGCCAGGCTCCGGATGTAATTCTTATTGGCGAGATTCGTAGCGAGGATACCATGGAGCATGCCATCGCCTTCGCGGAAACCGGCCACCTGTGTTTGTCGACGCTGCACGCCAACAGCGCCAACCAGGCCCTGGACCGCATTATCAACTTCTTCCCCGAAGAGCGTCATGCCCAGTTGTTCCTAGATTTGTCCCTTAACCTGCGGGCGATTATATCGCAGCGTCTGATTCCCACCATCGACGGCGGGCGCACCGTTGCAATCGAGGTGCTAATCGGTACGCCACGGGTGCGCGACCTGATCAAGAAGGGCGAAGTGGAGGCGGTCAAGGAGGTCATGGAAAAGTCCAGGGAGCAGGGCATGCAGACCTTCGACCAGGCGCTATTTGACCTCTACCAGGCCGGCAAAATCACGTTGGAGGAGGCATTGCGCAATGCTGACTCGCCGAACAATGTGCGCCTGAAAGTCACGCTCAGCGAAAAAAATTCAACGGAGGGTAGCACCAAGCCCACCCCAATCGACGTTGCCAGTGCGCAAAAGGAAGCGGTGGCACGCATGGAGGACGAGATGGGCAAATCCAAATCCGTCAAGGATGACCTGCGCGCCCTCAAGCAGCAGACCAAACAGGTACTCGATAACAAGCCCAAGGTCGAGGAAGCGAAAAAGGACGGCACCTCCGGAAGCGCCGGATTCTCCCTCGAAATCCTCGACGACAACGACGACGAGTAATCTCCCGGGTGCTCCTGCCTGCACATCGTGGGCAGGAATCCCCGTTCATTCCCCTCCACCCACCATTCCCCGGAGTATTCGCGCGGCAAATAACCCGTCGTCGGAGCGAAATCTCATCCAGATTTCGTATAGAATGGCGGCAAAGCCGATCGGTCACCTAATCGCATAGCCACCACGGCGTGACCTGCCGCCAGCGTTGATGATTGAACACGATGAATTCACACACAGCAGCTGCTCAGGGCCGATAATGTCATTTTACTGGTACGATTTTGAGACGTTCGGCGCCGATCCCTTTCGTGACCGACCCTGTCAATTCTTCGAACTCTGGATCGAGTTCTTCCTTCGGGGCGTGCAAGTGGCGGCGCAAGGCACGATCAGCAAAGTCGTAGCTATCCGAGAGCTGGAACACGACTTCAAGATGCAGCTGGCAGACTGCCGCAGCCCGAAGCCTGCCTGGTTACCGGCATTACACCGCAGCTGGCCGCCGCTAACGGCGTAGTCGAGGCGGAGTTTATCCGGCAGATTCACCGGGAATTCAGCCAGCCGGGCAGTTGCGTGCTGGGTTACAACAATCTGCGTTTCGATGACGAAGTGACCCGCAATTGCCTGTATCGGAATTTCTACGATCCGTATGCCCGCGAATGGCAACAGGGCAATTCGCGCTGGGACCTGATCGACCTGGTGCGACTGGCACGTGCCGTGCGACCCGAGGGTATCAACTGGCCGGACCGCGAGGATGGCACGCCGAGCTTCAAGCTGGAGCATTTGACGGCCGCCAACGGCATCGAACATAGCGGAGCACATGACGCCCTGGCCGACGTGAGGGCAACCATAGCGATTGCCCGGCTACTGAAAAATCGGCAACCACGATTATATGAGTATGCCTTCGAGCATCGCACCAAACCGGTGGTTGAACGCGACCTGGGTCTCGGTTCCTGGCGGCCGCTGCTGCACATATCCGCGATGTATCCGGCACAACAAGGGTGTGCTGCGGTGGTGGTGCCCCTCGCGCGGGATTCGCTCAACAAGAATGCGGTTTATGTGTACGACCTGAGCGTCGATCCGGCGCCACTCCTGGAATTGCCTGCCGCTGCCATCCGCGAGCGCATTTTTACACGCACCGAGGATTTACCCGACGGCGTGGCGCGTATTCCACTCAAGGCGGTGCATATAAACAAGTGCCCGGTGCTGGTGCCGGTCAAGGTGGTAAACGATGAGATTGCAACGCGGCTGCAACTCGATATGACCGCCTGCGCCGAGCATCTTCGCGCGCTGCAGGCGGCGGGTCAGCTCACAGTAAAAATTCAGGCAGTGTTTGCGCCGGCGCAATTTGCCCCCGCCACGGACCCCGATCTGATGCTATACAGCGGTGGCTTTTTCAGCACCGCGGACCGGCGCCTGATGGACCAGGTCAGGGAGGTCGCGCCGGACCAATTAGCGGCGCGAAGCTGGCCGTTCACCGATAAGCGCCTGGAGGAAATGCTGTTCCGCTATCGCGCTCGGAATTACCCGGTAACCCTGTCAACCCCGGAGCATGCACGCTGGGAGGAATACCGTCGTATGCGCCTCGAATCACCGGATGGGGGAGGCAGCATCACCCTCGATGAATTTCGCCTGCAGCTGGCAACCCTGCGTGATGCGCACAGGAGCGCGCCGGATAACCTGCAGGTTCTCGAGCAACTCGAGGAGTACGCTGCTGCTTTGCTATAGCTGGCTGAGCCTGAAAAATTTTCCCGCCTGTTGCAAGAGGCGAATATCGGTTATTTCCTCGTAGCTGCCATGCAGGCCGGGTTCGGCGACGTGTGCCCGGCCGTGCGCGACAATCGCGAGCTGGCGGCTTCGCTCCGACACCAGGTATTTGGCAATTCGTTTGCTGAAGCCTTCCTTATCCATCGCCTGCACGGCTGCAATCAGTTGCTCACGGGTATCGAAGGAGAAATTTCCGCGATCGATTTCATGCCAGTAGCGATTGGAGCGTTGCGATAGTTGCTTATCCTGCTCGCTCAGCTGAACGATCAGGGCCTGGCGATGGCGCTCAAACTCGTCCGCAGGCATGTCCGCCAGGTTCGATACAAAGCGGCCGATGAACTGGTTGATTCGCTCGTCCAAAATGGCTGCGCTCGAGTTCGGAGACTGCACCACAAACGCCAGTGCCGGCGTTTCCAGCATCGATACGGGGGTGCTGAATACGATATAACCCAGTTGCTGTACGGTGCGCAGTTGATGGTAAAACCCGGTCTTGATGACCTGGTTGGCCAGAGCAAACAGGGCGCGGGTCGCGATCGCCCGGTCATCCCCCTGGAAGTAGGATACGATTGCGGAATCGTCATGCTCCACCTCGAACTGATACAGGTATTTGCTTCCGCCATCGAGCTTGGCGACTACTGCGCGGGGCACGCGTTGCGCCGTCGCAGTGCCTAAAAACACCTGCTCCAGTTTGCCGGCCATAGCCCGTGCCCGTTGCTCGTCCAGGTTTCCGTTCGCCAGTGCGACCATTTCGATGGTGGCGAAAAACCGGGGAATATAACTGCGCAATTGTTGTGCATCGATTTTCATAGCCGCTTCCAGCAGCGCCGCCTCATCCCAGCTCGGATTGATGATGAGACTGGAAATTTTCGCTATCGCCTGGTTGTAGGGCTTATCCTGACGTCGATTCTTGAGGGAGCGTATCAGCTCCGCCTTGTGCAGGGCGAACTTGGCGGCGTCCACCTTCCCATCGCGCATCACGCCGATAATCTTCTCCAGCAGGATGTCCTGTTTATCGTGGTAGCCGGAGATGCGCACCGTTACGCCCCGCAGGTGCTTGTACAACTGGTAGTCGAGCCCCGCCAGCAAGGCGGGGTAGCTGAACTCGTTAAGCTGCTCATTGATGCCGCGCACCATCAGTTCGGCGAGCACGGCGTTGGCAGGCGAGTCGTTGGCAACAGGAGAGCGAATCGCGAAGTAAAAATTGGCGCGTGGCGTATTAAAGCTGGTGTCCACCTTGTGCCACAACTCCAGTCCCGGTTTGTTGATAATGTTTTGCGGGCGGGGATCGCCATCACTGTCCGCATCCAGGCTGGCGAGGTCCTCGGGTACAAACGGATTGGGGCCTGGTAACTGCAGGCCGTCGGGTCGGCGCTCGCCGCTCCATTGCGCCAAACGGGCGACGGGGATTTTCGCGACGCTGTACCCTGCATCAAAGTGCGGGCTAACGCGGTCAGTGGCAACGCCCCTGGCAACATGGGTCACTAGCATGTTCTCCGGATGCAGATAGCCCAGGTATTCCCTGAGTAACCCGGGCTGGTATTTTTCCATGGCATAGGGAGCGCGCAATACCTCATGGTAAGGGTACTCATGGAGCGCTCCGGCAAGGCGCGCCGTGTAGTGAATTGGTTCGCCCTTTTCCTGAAACGCGAAGGCCAGCTCGCTGAGCCGGGCCTGTTCCGTGAAGCGCCACTTGGCGATGCCCTGGTCGGCGAGCAGATCGATGGAGGCAAAGCTCAGGTCGATGATCTCATCCAGCCGCCCATTGCCGGCTTCCGTTAGGTTGATGCTGATGCGAAACAATGCAAACCCGTCGCCGGAGGCCCCGAGCCCGGCGCTCAGGCCTTCGGCCAGACCGCGTGCCTTGAGTTCTGACAACAGACTGCCGCGACCCTCGTGCCCCAGCAGGTTACCCAGATAATTGGTTGGCTTGGTCAGGTAATGGGGCTGCACGTCGGGTATCGGGAATTGCAGGACCAGGCGGCGCAGTTCCTTGACGGGTTCGATATTCACCCACAACGGCAGTGTTCCCGGCGTAAAAAGCGGGGCTCTGCTGGCTTCCAGCTCCGGCCTGGAGTCGGCTATGGCGGAGAATTTTTCCCGTACCAGTTTCTCAAGTTCCATGACCGGCTCCGGCCCGAGGACCACCAGAGTCATGCGAGTGGCAGAATAATAGCGATCATAAAACGCCAACAGGGCATCGCGAACGGGCGCGTTTGGTTTGTCTGCAAGAGTCTCCAGGCTCCCCACCGAAAACTTGCTGAATGGGTGATCCGGGTTGGTTAAGGTCTTGAGCACGTCAAACTGGCGTCGGCCGTCGCTTTTACGCTTCGATTGATACTCCGAATCCACGGCGTGCTTTTCGCGTTCGACATACTCGGCATTGAATAGCGGCGCGGTAAAGAATTGTGCAAAACGATCAAGCGCCGGGGCCAGTGCGTCGGGATCGATGTCGAAAAAATAATTGGTATGTTCCAGCGACGTGAAGGCATTGTGACCACCCCCGTGCTCGCTGATGAACGCCTGGTATTCCCCGGCGACCGGATACTTTTCGGTGCCCAGGAACAGCATGTGCTCAAGAAAATGGGCGAGCCCGGGCCGGTCCGCCGGATCATGCCCGCTGCCGACATTGACATCGAGAGACGCGGCTGCCTTATCGGTGGTGGGATCGGAAATAACCAGCACCCGCAGCCGGTTGGGTAGCGAAAAATAGTGGTACTCACGGTCATCGTTGGCACTTGTGATGATCGGTGCCACGGATGACGCTGTAGGAGACGTGGCAGGACCGGCGCAGCCCGTGACCTGAGTGGTAGCGAGTATCGCAAATGATGCCAGCAGCGCAAAAGCTGCCTGGGCAAGGCGGGACGTTAATTTAGCGGGCACTTGGGGCTTCCCTGGTTATAGTGAAATGGATGAGAGTCGGCATAGTCACTTGAGAACATGAACCTGACGCAGAGTTCGATTGTAACAGGCATAAAGCCATTTTTTCCCAACGGCCAACAAAATCGACCGGCAGGTTTGTGTCCGGGATGCAGCCCCCTATAATAGGACCGCACGGCCGGCGCAAAGCGCAACCACACAACCCACCCCCGATAATACGTACGATGCTGCTAAAATTCTTGTCCAGGCTTTCATTGACCACGCTGTATCGGCTCTCGGATATCCTGTTTGTATTGGTCTTCTATATATTTCGACCCCGGCGCAGGCTGGTTTTGCAACATCTTCGGCAGGCGTTCCCCGACTGGGACGAAGCCCGCATCACCGCCACCGCACGGGATTTCTTCCGGAATACGCTCGACGTGTTTATGGAGATCATCGCGTCCAGCCGGATGTCGCCAGAGGAACTTTCCCGGCGCATGGAACACCTCAACCTGGACCTGGCCCTCGACTATCTGGAGCAGGGACAGTCGCTGGTGCTGCTGTCCGCCCACATCAGCAACTGGGAATGGCTGCTGTTATCTACCAGCATCAAACTCCCGGTTCCCGTGGACGTGGTCTATAAACCGCTACACAGTGAGTCCGCGGACCGCTTTATGTTCGAATCCCGTTCTCGGTTTGGAGTCGACCCGATCTCGATGAAGGATTTTGCCAATGAGGTAATACGCCGCAAGACCCAGCAGCGCGTATACTGCATTCTCGCGGACCAGAAGCCGCGTGGCGACTCCAAGGTGCTGGTGACGGAGTTCCTGAACCGCGAGACCCGGTTTTTCCTGGGACCGGAGAAAATCGCCCAGTTCGCGAAAATCCCCGTTTTATTTGTCAGGACATTGCGAGTTTCCCGGGGCCACTACACAGTCGAATTTGTTCCCATCGGTGAACCCCCGTACCAAAAGCAGCGCGACAGCTTTCCCATGACGGAGCGCTATGTTCGCGAGGTTGAGGCCATAATCCATACCCAGCCGGAGAGTTATTTGTGGGGTCACAAGCGCTGGAAGGGGCAGCCGCCAGCGTCGCCGCCCAACGAGCAGCCGGTTTCCGAATCCTGAACAAACCCCTTGAAGTCGAGATAGTCGTCCCCATTCTATGCATTGTAGGCGCTCGATGAGGCCTGCACTAAGCGGCCTGGTCGCAGCGCACTATCCCGAGGAGGATGGAGCGCCATGACAGGCCACAACCATGTTGCTTAATTTGAGGATATGATTATGACCAGACTGGATTTGTCACCCCTGTTTAGTTCATCCATTGGATTCGACCACCTGGCATCGTTACTGGACGCCAGCAGCAGAGTCGAACAGCCCGCTTATCCGCCATACAATATCGAGCGTGTCGGCGAGGACAAATACCGCATCTCCATGGCCGTCGCCGGATTCGACCGGTCGGAGCTAAAAATTGAATCGGAGCGCAATACCCTTACGGTGGGCGGTGTTAAGGCCGATGCCAGGGAAGAGAAGCAGTATTTGCACCGCGGTATAGCCGCACGCAATTTCGAGCGTAAATTCCAGCTGGCAGACCACGTCAAGGTGGTGTCTGCGAGCATGGAGAACGGCTTGCTTCACATCGATTTGCGACGGGAAATCCCGGAGGCCATGAAACCGCGTTCGATCGAGATCTCCAGCCAGGCGAACGAGCAGCTTATCGAAGGCGAGAAGACCCGGAAGAGCGCTTAGCCGACTACAGCAACGCTAGCTGATTAACCGGCACGCTATGCTGGAAAGGGGGCAAAAATTGCCCCCTTTTTTACGGCCACTCCGCATACCTCAGCGATCAGAAGCTTGCTACTCATCCTCGCGGCGGACAACCAGGTCGAACGTTGCGCCGTTGGCGTCCGGGTTGAGGCTGATATGGATTGGACGGCAACACACCTGGCAATCCTCAAAATATTCCTGCCTCTCGCCACTGCAATCCAGGAGGACGACCAGAGATTCGCCACAGTAAGGGCAGCTGATCCTGCTTTCTTCAAGTTCTTGCATCTGCTGCACCCCCTCGATGGTGCTAAAGTATTTTCTGTCACACGCGTTATAATAAATACTACACCAGGTAGCGAGGTGAACAGGTGTGGTTGACCTTATTCCAATCGGGACTGCAAACCGGTCTGCGACCGAAAATAATACCAGCAAAACGCCGGCCACTGTTGAAGAAACCGCCCCGGCCAAGGCGACTGCCGATCAAAGCCAGCCGCCTCGGGTTGAGCGGCGCCGCGTCATCGATCGACGCCGCAATCGCGGTGATCGACGCTTGCTACAAAAAAACTCGCGCGGCGGCAGGGTAAAAGATCGACGTCAAATCAGTGATCGCCGCAGCGGTCGCCGCCAGGCAACTCGCAGCGCCGGTTCCGCGGCTGGTCTGACAAGAAAGGGCCGTATCATCGACGAGCAGGTATAGCCGGGTTCCCGTTGCGCATCCAACGCGTTGCGACGCAACCGCCTTTTGGGTGAAGTGCAGCAGTTCGCTGCGCCAGGGCGCGTAGACCCACAATAAAAGGCGCTGTAAATGTTCCCCACACTCAGGTAAAATCGCCCCCTTTTTTGCTAGCCGAGTGGTCATCCATGTTTAAAATTCAAACGCTTAATGCAATTTCGGTCAAGGGACTGGAGCGCCTGCCCCGGGATAAGTATGAAGTCGCATCAGAGATTGGTCATGCCGATGCGATACTCCTTCGCAGTCATAAATTGACCCCTTCGGAAATTGCGCCGACCGTCAAGGCGATTGCACGCGCCGGCGCTGGCGTAAACAACGTGCCGGTGGAGCAGATGACCGAGCTGGGCATCCCGGTATTCAATACCCCCGGCGCCAACGCCAACGCGGTGAAGGAACTGGTGCTGGCGGGCCTGCTACTCGGATCACGCGGTATTCTGCAAGGCATTGGCTATGCGAACAGCCTGAAGAATATGGATGATGCAGCGGCGATGAACAAGCTTCTGGAAAAAGAAAAGAAGCGTTTCAGCGGCCAGGAAATTGCCGGTAAGACCCTGGGCGTTATCGGGCTCGGCGCAATCGGCGCGCGGGTGGCGCGCATGGGCCTGGAACTCGGGATGGAAGTGCTGGGCTACGATCCTGCCATCTCGGTCGACGCCGCGTGGCGCCTGCCAAGCAATGTCAAGAAGATGGAAAACCTGCAGTCGCTGCTGGCGCGGGCAGATTTTGTGACGCTGCATTTGCCGGTACTCGAGAGCACCTACCATCTCATCAACGCCGAGCGGCTCGCCACCATGAAACCGGATGCCTGTGTGCTCAATTTCGCACGTGGCGAGATCGTCGACAACAGCGCAATTGCCGCAGCGCTGAACAACGACAAGTTGCGCCTCTACGTAACCGATTTCCCGGCTCCACAATTGTTCGACACGGACAAGGTGATTCTGATGCCGCATATCGGTGCCAGCACCCGGGAAGCGGAAGAAAACTGCGCGGTGATGGCTGCAGAACAGCTGATGGATTTCCTTGAGAATGGCAATATCAAGAACTCGGTAAATTTTCCAACCCTGTACCTTGAACGGACCACCAGTTATCGGCTGGCGCTGGTCAACAAAAACGTACCGCGCATGCTGGGTGGTGTATTGTCGGTATTGGCCGATCTCAACATTAATGTCGTGGATATGTTGAACAAGAGTCGCGATGAAATTGCCTATAACCTGATCGATATCGAATCGCCGGTCGGGGACGACCTTGTCAAGCGTCTGCATGACATCGAAGGCGTTATCAGCGTCCGCGCCATTTAATCGCGATTGCGGCATCCGGAGATTGCAAAGCACGGATTCAATATGACCAAACGCGTATACAATTTTGGCG
The DNA here is from genome assembly GCA_947258895.1 of uncultured Pseudomonadales bacterium. The sequence continues at coordinate 14,513 of CAMYKE010000003.1, forward strand.
CGGGACCGACCATGCTTCCCACGCCAGTGATGGAGCAGGTCAGGGATGAATTCCTGAATTACCGCGGGCTTGGCGCTTCAGTGATCGAGATCAGCCATCGCTCCAGGGAGTTTGAGGAAATCATCGCCGGCGCGGACCAGTTGATCCGGGAACTGAGCGGTCTGCCGGATAATTACCGGATTCTCTACGTGGCCGGTGGCGCGAGAATGCAATTTTCGGCGATGCCGATGAACCTGATAAACCGGCTGCCGTCACGCAAGGCACTGTATTTTGAGAGCGGTGACTTTGCCAAATGGGCGCGGCTGGAGGCGGAGCGCTATGGCGACGTCCGGGTCGTCGCCTCCAGTGAGGGCAACCAGTTCGATCGTATACCCGAGGTTGATCCGCAGCGCATTGAGCAGGATGCGTGCTACGCGCACCTGACCAGTAATAATACACTGTACGGCACTCGCTGGCATGATTTCCCCGACACCGGCGCGGTGCCACTGGTGATCGATGCGACCTCGGAGATTTTTTCACGGGTCTGGGATTACTCCCGGTTTGGTGCGGTGTATGCCGGCTTCCAGAAAAATCTGGGTCCCGCCGGGCTCGCGCTGGTGTTGATTCGTGAGGATCTGCTGGGGCATGCAATGCCCGAGACGCCATCGTTATTGAATTACGCCGAGCACGCCAAAAGCCATTCGCTGGCCAACACCATCAATACCTTTGCCGTCTACGTATTGCGCCTGGTGCTGGAGTGGATGAAGGCGCAGGGCGGGATCAAGGCGCTTGAAGCGCGAAATGATGCGAAGGCGCGCATATTGTATGAAGTGCTGGATAGCAGCGATTTTTACCGCGGTATTGCGGATCCGGAACACCGCTCTGCCATGAACGTAACCTTTCGGCTGCCCGATGCGAAATTACTGGCACAATTCCTGGAGCAAGCGTCCGCAGTCGGACTCTACGCCCTCAAGGGGCATAGCAAGGTCGGGGGAGCGCGCGCCTCGATCTACAATCCCATGCCACTCGAGGGGGTGCAGGCGCTGGCGCAATTTATGCGCGAGTTTGAAAGGCGTTACGGCTAACCGCCCGACTCTGCTACAGTGGTTGCTCGTGACATCCACTACCTGGTCAGGCCACCAGCAGATCGATCAGCGCTGCATAGCAGAAGTAGATCGAGAGAAAAAAGCAAACCACGTCAACCAGGTTGAGCGCGAGTTGCAGGAGCGCGGCCACGATCCCGACATCCACGATGTCATAGCGCAAGTCGTAAATATCCAGCAATACATCCGAGAAGTGGTAGCTGTCGCCATCGGAATAGCTGTGCAAGCTGAAGAAAAATAGTAATTGCCACATCAGGAAAATTACAAACACCGCGTCCACCAGCGGCAGTACCCTGCTGAACAGCGGGTCCGGATGAGTGAAATCCGTGAAGTGCAGCGACAGGGTGCCGAGCACGTAAATGCCGGTTCTAAGCATGGCAGATCGGACTCCGGGAGCGTTGCGACGAACTCGCAACGCGGGGAGGGTGTATGCTCGGTGTGTAAACAGGCAGCATCGGCATCGTTACTTTGACAGTAGGTATTAGTATAGCTGCTAAAATTTGCTGTGAGCTTTTACAAATCCCGGATTATTGGCCACACTACTGCACAGTGCACCGGTTGCGGATTGCCGGTAGCTGTGCCGGCCTGTTTATTAATCGAAAGGAAAACACATGGATATCAAATCACTCATTCTATGGGTCGTAGTTGCGGTCTTCCTGTTCTACGCGATCAATATCTACAACACCCTGGTGAGTCTGAAAAACCGCTACCAGAATGCGTTCTCCCAGATCGAGGTACAGCTAAAACGTCGTTATGATTTGATTCCCAACCTGGTCGAAACCGCCAGGGGATACCTGAAACATGAGCGGGAAACCCTCGAAGCCGTCATCAAGGCGCGTAACCAGGCGCTCGCGGGTCTCGAGGCAGCGGCGGCCGATCCCTCCAGTGCCGTGGCCATGGGTGAACTGGCTGGAGCCGAAACTGCCCTCGCGAGTGCGCTGGGCAAGTTAAGTGTGGTCGTCGAGGCCTATCCCGAGCTCAAGGCCAACGAAAACATGATGCAATTGTCGGAGGAGCTCACCAGCACTGAAAATCGCGTCGCATTTGCGCGCCAGTCGTTTAACGATTCTGTCATGGCGTACAACACCTACCGTCAAAGTTTTCCGAACAATTTCCTGGCGCCCACGTTCGGCCACCGCAGCGATGCAACTCTGCTGGAGTTCGCGGATAGCGAACAGATCCAGGTTGCTCCGGAGGTCAAGTTCTAGTACCCCGTCCAAGAAGTACTAACCGGCGGCAGTCTCATTTGGAGCGCGGTTTTCGCGGCGAATCGGCGGAAAGTTTGGCCGTCAGCGCCAGACCGTGACCGGCGCGGCGGGCCAAGGGCGACCTATGAATTTTTTTGAACACCAGGACCGGGCGCGACGCAATACCACAGTACTGGTGGTGCTGTTTTTGCTGGCGGTCCTGTGCCTGATCGGCTTGACCTATGCATTGGTTGCAGGTGTGCTGGCGTACCTGAACCAGGGCGCAACGGGCAGTCCCCAGGCCATCGCCGCCAGCTTCAGCTTGCCTGTCCTGGTATATATCGCACTGGGCATTCTCGCGATCGTCATCCTTGCCAGCCTCTACAAGTTTGCCCAGTTAGCGGGCGGCGGGCGTGCGGTAGCGGAAGCGCTAGGCGGGCGGCTGGTCAACATCAATACTCGCGATCATCATGAACGCAAACTGCTCAACGTCGTGGAGGAAATGGCGCTGGCATCCGGCGTCCCGGTGCCGCCTGTGTATGTGATTGAGGAGCAGGCGATTAATGCCTTTGCGGCCGGACACGAGCCGCGCGATGCGGTAATCGGGATTACCCGTGGCTGTATCGAGTTGCTGAATCGGGACGAGCTGCAGGGTGTGATCGCCCACGAATTCAGTCATATTTTTAATGGTGATATGCGACGGAACCTTAAGCTGATCGGCATATGGCATGGCATCCTGGTGCTGGGCATCGCAGGCCATTACATCCTGCGCCTGACAGGGCGCAGCGGCTTCCGGGTACGTTCCGGAAAAAGGGGCGGCGCCTTGCCTTTGCTGGTGTTGGGTGGCGGGTTGATGGCGATCGGCTATCTTGGAACTTTTTTCGGTAACCTGATCAAGGCCGCGGTCAGCCGCCAGCGTGAGTTCCTGGCCGATGCCTCGGCCGTGCAGTTCACCCGCAATCCATCCGGTATCGCCGGGGCGCTGCAAAAGATTGGTGGCTGGAGCCTGGGTTCCACGCTGGCGACACCCCGCGCAGAAGAGCTGAGCCATCTGTTCTTCGGCCAGGCGCTGCAACCGCTGTGGTTTCGAATTCTTGCAACCCATCCGCCTTTGGAGGACCGTATTCGGCGCATTCAACCGCACTGGGACGGCCGCTATCCTGCGGTCAGCAGGGCACTCCTGGATGCGGTGGCTGATCCGCGCGCAGGCGGGACCAGCGATGCAGCCGGCGCCATTGCCGCGTTCGGCGTGGTGCCAACCGCCACGGAGCGGGGCATTCACCCGGGTGCGCTGGCAGAGGTGACAGCAACGCTGGTAAATTCGGTTGGTGCGCCACAAACGGCCCACTTGTCGGCAGCGTCGCAGTTCCTGGCCCAGGTGCCCCCTGCGCTTACCCGGGCGGCACACGAACCATACGGAGCGCGGGCTTTGGTGTGCTGCCTGTTGCTCGATGACTCTGTGGAGGTTCGGGCGAGTCAGTGGCAGTGCCTGGCCCAGGCCGCGGAGCCGCAGATTTATCAGCTTGCGCGGCAGCTTGATTCGCCATACACGCGAACGGCGGAGAATCGTTTACCCCTGCTAGATCTGTGCCTGCCCGCGCTGAAGCAACTGACAGCCGCCCAATATACCCCGTTCAGGGAAATTTTGGTAAAGCTGATCCATGCCGATGCCCGGGTGTCTGTTCGCGAGTGGGCATTGTTTCGCGTTGCAATGGCCAATATCGAGCTCCGCGGGAAAAAGCCACTCAGACCGGAGATTCCGTCGCTGAAATACGTGGGCAGCGCGGTCGGTATCCTGCTCTCCGCTGTGGCTGGCAGTTGTGCGCGCGATGGCGAGCAGGCGGCAGCGGCCTTTGCGGCGGGGCGAGCGACCACCGGCTTGCGACGGCTGCGGTACACCGCGTTCGAACGGTTGCAGGTCGAGGAATTAGCCAGGGCGCTCAGCTTGTTGAGCCATCTGAAGCCGCTACAAAAGCCGAAATTGCTGAAGGCCATGTGTGCCAGCGCAGCCCATGATGGCGTCCTGGGGGCATTGGAAGTGGAGCTTATTCGTGCACTGGCAGACACCCTCGATTGCCCCATGCCGCCGCTTTTGAGTTCGCCGCAATAGCGAAGCAACCAATCTGCAGTGTATCGCCCGTCGCTGGCGTTGCAACCAGCGAGCGAGCCGCGCGAGTGTGCGTCCGCGGAGAGGCGAAAAACCCCGCATGCCCTGGTGGACTGGAAATTCCCCGATTTTTGACTAGGCTTATCGAGTACCGGCCGGGATCGTCTGGAAGACTTTTCTGTCGATATGAAATAAGTCCATTGCATAGGGGGAAAGTATGCGAAAAGCGGTACCCGCATGCTCGGTTGTCATTGGCCTGGCATTGCTCAACATGGCGCGTGCCGAGTCCGCTGCGAAGCTAACCGAGACCTTGCAGTCGGCGCACGCGCATTGCAAAACCGCCCACGTCCAGCGCGCAACAGACCTGCCGCAGGCAAAACAAACCTACGCTCACTATCTCGAGTTCAGGGGCCAGGCTGCGGAACTTGATCCAGCGCTTGACGCGTCCAAAGATCCCGCTGTTACCCGGGTTTTTGACTACTGTGAAACCGTGGGCCGGGATATTGCGCGAAGTGAAGCGCTGCCGGTTATCCAGCAAGGTATCGATGCCTGCGGCAAGGCCCGCGAATCGCTGCAAAGAGGCGACGTGGGTTCCGCCAGAAAAGCGCTGGCGCGCTTCGATAAACACAAAGAGCAGGCCGTAGCGCTTGCGCCTGCGGTGCTGGATGTATATTCGGTGATGGCCGGGGTGCGTCGCTGCGAGCGGCTGGCTACAGAGATCGAATCTGCGTTCCAGCAGCAGCAAAAGGCCAGCCGGCAAGCGCAAAAAGCCACTTCCTACCTGCTGCAGGTGTTAACGAGCTGCGAGGCGCTCGAGTCGCCCGTTAGCGATCCTGACCTGGCAACGGTTACTGATCCTGCCGCCCGTGCCGTCAAGCTTGAGGGTGCCATCAGCTCATTGCAGGAACGATTAACAGCATCGCAGCAGGCCCTGGCCGAATACCCCGCGGATCAACCAGGCGACTCCTCGGTCCCGACGGAGGCGAGCGAACTCAGGAATTCAATCGACGTCTGTCATAGCAGAGTCAAATCCGTTATCACCGCTGCCGGCACCGACCTTGTGAAACTCAAAGATGAGCAGCAAAGGCGCGCGGCCGCAGAGGCGGAGGCGGCAAAGCAGGCAGCGGCGATCGCTGCGCGTAAAGCGGCCAGACTCGCGCGAGAAAACGAGACGCCAGAAGAGAAACGACAGCGGCTGGAAAGAAATGCAGCGTATTACACTCTGGTCAAGCGGGTGCCGCCCCAGTACCCGAAAAAAGCCCGTGGTCGTTCAAAAACCGGTTATGTCCTGGTGGAGTACAAGGTCGATCTGGATGGCGCCGTGATCGAGCCCGTCGTCATCGAATCCAAACCCAAAAAGACCTTCGACAACGCCGCGTTGGCGGCCGTAAAACAATGGCAGTACCAGCCAGAGTTCGCGGCAGACGCGCAACCCGAGATCGCGTTGATGCGCGCCCACTTGAGTTTCGTGTTCCAGTAATGCGGCATAGCACGAGCCACACTAAAAACAATATCTCCGGGTTTCTATAGCTTCTCATCGCGGGTAAAAACCCAATGCTGCGCGTCGCCCAGTTTGGCATTGAAGTTGTAACCCCCGCCATTGAAAGTCTTGATATCGTCTGCACGGTCAATTCGCTGC
>CAMYKE010000004.1 GCA_947258895.1 uncultured Pseudomonadales bacterium
GATTTTAAACGGTTCTGTTTCACGCTATTTCAAGCTTGCTCTGGTCAACAACGCCGGAGATCCCGTACCATTTTATATGGTCGCCAACGACGGCAACATCATGGAACACGCCTACTACGCCGCGAACGGCACACTTCCCACCCTCGGTATTGCAGAACGTTACGATATTGTCATCGACTTCAGTCAATTCAGCCAAGGCGACAAACTGCAACTGGTGAACATGCTGCAGCATAAAAACGGCCAAACCACCGATGAAATCATTCCCCTGCAGGACATAGTAAGTGGCGAGTATTCCGCCGTAGCGATCGACGACGACCTGGATGGCAACGCCGATCGCTGGGGCGCGGACCCCGTGGTCGGACGCTTCCTGGAATTCCGCGTCGTGGATTACGCGGGTAACGACAACAGCATGAACCCTGCCGACTACGTGGCGGGCAAGAAAACCATGATTCCCCTGCGCAGGCCCACGGAAGCCGAGTTGAGCACCGCGTTGCACCGAACCTTCGAGTTCGAGCGCCAACCCACGGATGATAACCCCTGGGTGATTGAAACGGATGGCGGCAAGGGCTACAACATGGACCCGCGTCGCCTGTCGGCGGCACCGCAAAAAAATTCCGAGTCTTTGGAAGTATGGCGCTTGCTGAACAGCGGCACCTGGAGCCACCCGGTTCATATTCACTTCGAGGAAGGGATAATCCTGCGCAGGGATGGCGAGGAACCACCTCCCTGGGAAAAGTACGCGCGCAAAGACGTGTATCGGCTGGGACCACAACCCGACAGTGGCGACATGGTAGAAATCGCCCTGCGGTTTCGGGAGTTCGCCGGAACCTTTATGGAACATTGCCACAACACCCAGCACGAGGACCACGCGATGTTGCTGCGCTGGGATATTGAAAATCCCGGCCAAACCCTCGTCATGCCGACGCCTATCCCCTCCTGGGACGGCGTTAGCTATGTTGACACCCATGCACTGCCGACCTTCCGCAGCGGAGACGCCGTGGGTCAATACGGCCCGGACCTGGATGACCAGGCGCTGAATAAATGGCTCGCGGGCATAGAGGTGGAACAAATAAACCTGCTGGATGTTGAAATCGGCGATGCGCTCAATGAATCCGATGACGAGCGAGCGGTGGGTAAAATACCACTGCGACACGGCGTTAATATCGATGCCGACGGCGTTGCGACGGACGTATGGTTTATCTGGCACGATGTATCCGACGAGGAACTCGCCGAGCGCTACGGCGTCGCCTGGGCGGGCGCGCTTGCGGAGGTTGCAGAAGAGGCTACGTCGGCCGCGGACTACAATGCGGTTACCGATACCTTCACCTTCTACGGTGACTTGCCAAATCCCGTCAGGCGCAGGCACCCGGATTTCGTATCGTTAAATGGCGATGCGCCACCCCATGACGACTTCAACGATTACTCGCCGTTGCGCAAAGTACAAATTGACGGCAAGGATGTCATCGTTAACACATTCTATATCAAGTGGGGCGATGAGGATTGGGAGCACCTGCGCATCGACGAGAATTGTAACCCGGAGGTAGCGGGAACATTCCCCGACCGGCCTGCCAATTCCAGCTGCAAGTACAATGGCGAGGTCTGGAGCGGCGATACCGGTCACGCGCTTGAGATTAACACCAGCGCTAACGAACCCTACGTTCGTATGAAGTTGCACAAGTCATGGACCGAGAACGGCGACTACCTCCCCTATTACATCGTGGTCGATACCTTCCCCGCCGGACCTGCGGATGCGATGGGAATCATTTACGTGCCCAAACATAAATTCCTGGGCAAAGTGGCCGTGCCACTGGTGCAATTCATACCACCGGAACCAATAGACCCAACCTATCCGCCGACAACGCCCGTCACTGGCCTGCTCGGTGGCGGCCCGCTGGGCGGCCAGATCGGGATACCCTCGTATTTCATGCCGGAGGCACGCTATAGCCCGATGTGGCATATCGGCTTTGCTCACTGGACGGTGGACGACATCCAGGACGTCGCAGTAGTAAAGGGCCTGCAAGAACTGAAATGGCTGCGCAAGGAAGGCAAAATCATGATTGGGGAATTTCCGCCACCGCCCAATATGTGGCAGGACAATTATGATTTCGAGAGCCTCGACCCACCGCATGTGGTGAATTGCCCGACCCCAATTACCATCGACAGGGCTTTGCACCGGGCGCGCAAACTCGCCCAACACTGAACGAGGTGCAACGGGATGCCTGGTAGTCTGTCCACCGCAGCCTCTGCTCCGGGAGCATCGCGGATTGTGTTCCGGGATTCGTCGAGATCGCGGGAGACCCTCTCATGCTGAGAACGAGTTGGCTGGTAGCATGTGCAATGGCTGTTGTACTTGCGTCTCCGGGTCTCGCACCGGCCTCTCCGTGGGGAGCAAACTACTTCCCGAATATCGAATTAACCACTCACGAAGGCAACCAGGTAGTTTTTTTTGATGACCTGATCAAGGACAAGGTTGTCGCGGTAAATTTTATCTACACTTTGTGCCCGGATGTATGTCCCCTGGAAACGGCACAACTGACGCGGGTACAAAAAATCCTCGGGGACCGGCTGGGTAACGATGTATTTTTTTACTCGATCAGCATAGATCCCGAGACTGATACCCCGGAAGTACTGGCAGAATATCGCGCCCGGTTTGGTGCACGGTGGACCTTCCTGACCGGTGACAAGCAGGAGATCATCACGCTGCGACGCAAGCTTGGTTTGTATATCGCCGAAGCGGACGATGGCGCCAATAAGAACAATCACAACGTCAGCATGATCATCGGCAACCAGGCCACAGGTCGCTGGATGAAGCGGTCGCCGTTTGAAAATCCCTATGTATTGGCCGATCAGATCGGCAATTGGTTATCGGGCTGGGTTTCCGTCCAGCGCGGGCCGGACTATGCCGATGCGCCGGACCTGCGCCCCCTGGCCAAGGGAGAACCGCTGTTCAGGACGCGGTGTGCGTCATGCCACTCCACTGACGGACAGCGAAAAACGGGAGACCTGGGTCCCGACCTGCTTGGTGTCACCAGAATCCGCGACCAGGAGTGGCTGGTAAAATGGTTGCTAGCCCCTGACCGGATGATTGCCGGCAAGGATCCGCTGGCGCTGGCACTGCTCAAGCAGAATAACGGTCTTGCGATGCCAAACCTGCGCCTGAATCGCCAGGAAGTACTGGAGTTAATCGCCTATATGGACCAGTTGCCTGGTGCCGACCGATATGGCGCCAGCAAGCGGGCGCCGCCAGCCCGGCCCGCCGCGGGAGATGATGTGGTTGCGGTCATGAATGCATGGATTCGTGAAGCACATCCGAACGCCAGCACCAACGCCGGCTACATGACCCTGATCAATACCGGCAGCAGCAGCGTATCCATAACAGGTGGACGCAGCGCGGACTTTGACGCGGTGGAATTCCACGAAATGGGCATGCAAGACGGCATGATGCAGATGCGCGCGCTGCGAGAGGTGGATATTGACGCCCAAAGCCAGGTCAGTTTTGTTCCCGGGGGCATGCACCTGATGCTTAAGAACCCAAGAGTTGAACTGCGGGCAGGTGACCGATCCGACATTGAAATCGTGTTTGCTTCCGGCAGAACACAACAAATCACCCTCCCCGTCAAAAAGGCTGCCACCCCCCATGCAGTGATGCAGCATCACCCGGGGCTTGAGCATTGACAGCGGGTTTGTCGTATCATGGTCGCTGTTACTCGAACCACGGAGCCGATCATGCTGAAAGCCCTCTTCCTGGACATGGATGAAACCCTGTGCGATACCCGGGGCGCCAATGAGCAGGCCAGGCGCTTGATGGGGCAGGCGCTGCAAGATCAGTACGGGCAGGGTATCGACGGACAGCGAATTGCCAGGGGTTATGTTGCCGGTATTTATCGCGACTGGAGTGACGAACAGCGCCAGCGCTATCTTCCGATCATCGAGCAACACGGGGAAGCCGCTTTCCGGGTTCAATTAATCCGTGACCTGCTGGGCGAACATGGCATCAAGGATGTCAGCGCTGAGGCCGCCCAGGCGCTGCAGGACAACTTTGATTATGATCGCCTCGAGGCATTCGGGTTCTATCCCGGCATTGCGGAGTTTTTACAAGATGCCCGCAAGCTGTTTACACTGGTGGTGATCACCAACGGCCCGGAGTTTTCACAGGTCCCCAAAGTTGAGAAAGTAAATCTGGCGGACTACGTCGATCACATCATCATCGGCGGTCAGGAGCCGGAACAAAAGCCCTCGCAATCGATTTTCTTCAAGGCCCTCCGGCTCGCCGGCTGCGAAGCCCATGAAGCGATTCATGTTGGTGACAGCCTGGCTACCGACATCGCCGGCGCCCACGGTAGCGGCATCACCTCGGTGTGGATTCAGCACCAGCAGCCCCTGGATGCCGAACTCGGCATCGACCCCCACCATACCCTGTTACACCCTGGCGAAATCCCCGCGCTGGTTGACAAGTTGCATCCAGGTTAACCCGCTATGCCGGCGATCCAGTCAACCTCGAGGTCGCAGGGGTTATTCTGCAGAACTCCCCAGCACTTGTTTCATGCCACCCCTTTTGATGGCCGCCGTCCCGGAGAAGTCATTACCGGAATCGTAGCCATACTGGCATCGTTATTGTTAAGTGCCTGCCTCGGAATTCCAGACTCAGTAACCCCGGTCCAGGACTTTGAGCTGGACCGCTATCTTGGCAAGTGGTACGAAATTGCAAGGCTGGATCACTCTTTCGAGCGAGGCCTCGAAAAAGTAACGGCTGACTATTCGCTGCGGGATGATGGCGGGGTGAAGGTTGTGAATCGAGGCTTTTCCATCGAAACGAAGGAATGGAACGAAGCCGAAGGCAAGGCGTATTTCGTCAATGGCCCCACGGAAGGCTACCTGAAGGTCTCCTTTTTTGGCCCGTTTTATGGCTCCTATGTGATCTTTGAACTGGATCAGGAAAATTATCAGTATGCCTTTGTGTCGGGCCCGGATCGGTCCTACCTTTGGTTGCTGGCAAGGACCCCTGCAGTGCCCAAAGAACTCATTGCTCGTTTCATCAATACCTCCCGGGCGCTCGGATTTGCTACCCGGAACCTGATATTCGTGGAGCACGAATGACACTGCCCGGCAAGCAACGCGAATCCACCCGCGCCAGCGAGTGCACAGAGTTTTACTCGAAGAATCTCACCGGACTCTGCGGCGAGGTATTGACCTGCAACTGAAAGATATCGGGCCGCGAATAGTGCCCGGTAACGTCCAGCGCCCGCTTCGCCGCAGCGCAAAGCGTGCAATCAATTTCCGCGTACAGAATACCCTTGGCCTTGTGCAACGGCCCCTCGACAATTTCTCCACCCGGGGCGATCACCACGGAATCGCCGGGATTTACCCATTCGCCTGGATCGGGATACAATTCCTGTTTGCCGGGAAAGTCGTCCGGCAGGTCAGTGGCTTCGATCACCACACCGCTGCTCACTACCCAGCAACGCCCCTCGCGGGCAATGTGTTGCATGGTACCCAGCCACCCGTCGCCGCTGTCGTAGGTGGGCGCGATGTACAGCTCTACCCCCTGGGCATACATCGCATAACGCGCCAGCGGCATATAGCTTTCCCAGCAAAGCAACGAGCCGATTTTACCAACCGGGGTATCAATGGTCTTGAGACCCGAGGCATCGCCAAAACCCCACACCATGCGTTCCGGGTTGGTGGGCATGAGTTTGCGGTGGCGATTCAACAGTTCACCGTTTGCGCCAATGGTCACCACGGTGTTGTAGAGCGTCGCCCGACTGAGTGCGTTATCGCGCTCATGCATCCCGGACACCACGGTGAGTCGGTGTTGTTTGGCGGCGGCCATTAGCGGCTGCAGGTCGTCACTGTCCAGGTTGACGGCGCTCTCGAGCAGGCGGGCATGGATCTCCTCGTTCAGACCCCAGTCGCCCCCGGGGCGCAAGCGCCATATCCAGGCCGGATATCCGGAGATGAAAGCCTCGGGAAAAATAACGAGTTGGGCACCTTTGGCCGCGGCATCGGCAAGCAGCGCCACCGCCTTTTCGATCGTACCGCGCTTGTCCAAAAACCGGGATGCTTCCTGTACGACGGCTATCTTGGCCATGCTAATGCCCCGCTGTTCGTTGGATAAAAATGCCTGCTGCCGGAACCAGCCCTGGTTGGACGCGTCTGGTCATCATACCCTGATTACCGGATGGATGGCGGACCAGTGGCAAATCAATTCAGGATCGAAGCAGTACCCGGGCTGTCGGGGGGCTGCCATGTTTACTAGCCACCGCAGGTGTCGGCCTGCGCTTGCGCTGCGGCTGCCATTTTTTCAAGCTCATCGCTGAGTTGTAGCCAGCGATCCTCCAGTTCTCCTGCCTCGCTCTTGAGAGAGCCCTGGCGTTCGAGCAGCGCCTGCAATTGGGCTTTGCTTTCCGCGGCATACAGCGTCTCGTCGGCTAATTGCTCTTCGATCGCGCCGATCGCGGCCGAATTATTATCCATTGCCTGCTCAACCTGGTGCAGCTCTTTTTTCAGCGGCTGCAGGCGCGCGCGTTGTGCCGCGGCTTCGCGACGCTGGGACTTTCGATCCGGCGCCCTGGCATTCTCGCTATCCCCCGCTTGGGACGCTTTCTTGTCGCGCACCAGCCAGCGCTCATAATCCTCCAGGTCGCCGGCAAAGGGTGTGACCGAGCCATCGGCCACCAGCAGAAATTCAGTAACGGTATTGCGCAACAAGTGACGATCGTGTGCGACCAGGATCACCGCGCCATCGAATGCCTGCAGCGCGACGTTCAGGGCATGGCGCATCTCGATATCCAGGTGGTTGGTGGGCTCATCCATGATTACCAGGTTGGGCTTTTGCCACACCACCAGCGCCAGCGCCAGGCGCGCCTTCTCACCGCCCGAGAAATGACGGATCGAACCGGTGGCATTATCGCCATGAAAATTAAACCCGCCCAGGAAATTGCGGATACTTTGCTCGGATGCGTCAGGTGACAGCCGCTGCACATGGGTCAACGGGCTGGCACCCATATCGAGGTCTTCCAACTGGTGCTGCGCAAAATAGCCGATGCGAAGGTTATTGGCACATACCCGCTCGCCCTGCAGCAATTCGATGGAACCGACCAGGGATTTGACCAGGGTCGATTTGCCGGCGCCGTTGGGGCCGAGCAGTCCGATGCGGCTCTCCCGGAGAATACCGAGATCGAGTCCCGTTATTACCGCCGTGCCGCCGTACCCCAAATCGGCCTCATGCATTGCCAACAAGGTATGGGCCTGGATGTCGAGCGCCGGGAACTCGAAATGAAACGGCGAATCGACATGGGCCGGGGCGATGACCTCCATCCGCGCCAGCGCCTTGAGCCGGCTCTGCGCCTGCCTGGCCTTGGTGGCCTTGGCTCGAAACCGCTCCACGAAACGATGCATCTCGCCAATGCTCTGCTGCTGCTTTTTATATTCGGCCTGTTGCTGGGCAAGCTGTTCGGCACGCTGCAACTCGAAGGCGCTGTAATTACCCGCGTACAGCCGCAACTGCTGGTGCTCGATATGCGCGATATGGGTGGCTATCGCATCGATAAAATCCCGGTCGTGGGAAATCAGCACCAGGGTGCCACGATAGGCCTTCAGCCATTGCTCCAGCCAAATCGTTGCATCGAGGTCGAGGTGGTTGGTGGGCTCGTCGAGCAACAGAATGTCCGAGGGACACATCAGGGCCTGTGCCAGATTCAGGCGAATCCGCCAGCCGCCGGAAAACTCCCGTGCCGGGCGCTGAAAATCTTCGGGAGAAAATCCCAGGCCACTCAGCAGTTGCTCGGCGCGGTTCCCGGCCATATGGGCATCAATGGTTTCAAGGTCGGCGTAGCGGGCGGCGAGCGCTGCGTCGTCACCGTCTGCCAGAGCGGCTTCGATAGCGCGCTCGATAGCTCGCAGCTCGCTATCGCCATCGAGCACATGGTCCAGGGCCAGGCGCTCGCCAAGGGCGACTTCCTGGGCCATATGAGCGATCCGCGCCTGGCGCGGCAGCGACACCTCACCCGCGTCGGCATGAAGCTGGCCCAGCAATAACTGAAACAGGCTGGACTTGCCTGCTCCGTTGGCGCCGATCAACCCGACCCGCTGCCCGCTGTGAATCACCGCGCTGACAGAATCAAGCAGCGGCTTGCCACCGCGTTGCAAACTGACCGACATTAAACGTATCATGGCGGCGGATTGTAGCAGTCTGCCCGCCAAACTACCTGAAAAATTAACTGCCAAGGTGGCGCTCTGGCAAGCTGGCCCCGCCCGATTCAGGTTATACTGCACTCAACTACTACCGACACCCGCTCGATGATTACACTAGCAAACGGCATCACGTTAGCCGACGAAGAACTGGAATGTAATGCCATTCGCGCCCAGGGTGCTGGTGGGCAGAATGTCAACAAGGTCGCCACCGCGATCCACCTGCGCTTCGATATCAAGGCGTCGTCGCTGGCCGCTACGCTCAAGGAAAAACTGCTGGCGGCGCAGGATCAGCGCATCAATAGCGACGGGGTAATTGTGATCAAGGCGCAGCGCTTTCGCAGCCAGGACAAGAATCGCGCGGATGCCATTGCCCGCCTGACTGAACTGATCGAGCAAGCCACACGCGTTAAAAAGTCGCGCACCGCCACCAGGCCGAAATACAGCGCCGTGCAAAAACGCCTGGAAAGCAAGACCAAACGCGGTCGGCGGAAGAAAGACCGGGGGCGCGTCGATTATTGATCGCCCGGCGCCTGTGATCCGGTAACCGACGCCCATCGAGCCCGCTACGGCGTCGCCACCACCAGCCGCAATGCCTGCAGTTCAAAGCGCGCGTCGGTAATCGCGCTCTCACAGGCGCGCAACTGCTGTTCCAGGTGCTCGATCTCCTCGCTGCGAATACTGGCGTTCCTGGCTTGTAGCTGCCTCAGGCGGGATATCTCTGCACCCAGCAAGCGTTGCGCGCGCTGCCGCGCGGAATCGAGCAACCCGGGCAGCGCCTGCTCGCTAAGCGCCTGCGCATGGCCTACCAGCCGCTCGATGTCATTGCGCACCTGCTTCACGATATTCTGTGCAGTCTGGCGTTTCACGCGCCTGCATAGTTCGTTCAACTTTGGTGTCGACAGGATGCTCGACAAATCCTTGCCGCCAATGTTCACCAGGGCTCGAAACGGAGAGAGGGGTAAGTAACGATCCACCTGCAAATGCCGGGGCGCGACACAGGCGATGCTGAAGAAGGCCTCCAGCAACAGGGTGCCGGGCTGCACACCGGGGAGTTTGAGGGTCGCAACGGTTGCGTTACCCACTTCGCTATGCAAGATCATTCCCATCGCTTCGGAGAGCATGGGATGTTCCCAGCTGACGAATTCCATGTCCTCACGGACTAGTGCGGTATCGCGATCGAAGCAGACGGTCGTGCTCTCATCCCCGAGCCCGGGAAAGTAACTGCTGCGCATGTGGTCGGTTGGATGCAGCACCCATGCATTGGCGGAATGATCCTCGTGGTCGACGCCATAGGTATCCAGCAGCCTGCCCAGGTAATCGGCCAGCAAAGCCGGATTTTCTTCCGCCTGAATCGACTCGATGACCTGTTGCGCAACGCCTCGGTCACAGGAATTTAATTCGATCAGGCGATCACGCCCCTCCTCCATCGCCTGTTTGACTGCCCGCGTGTGCGCCGCGGTGTCTGCTACCAGTCTGCTATGGTCCGCCGCGGGATCCTGCAGGGCGGCATCGAGGCGGCCTTCGAAGGTTTCATAGATCGCGTAGGCGGCGGCGCAACTCTCCGCAAACAGGTTGAGGCCGCGGTGGTACCAGTCGAATAGCACCTGCTGCGCCGAAACTTCAAGGTACGGTACGTGAACGTTGACCACTTCGGTTTGCCCAATACGGTCCAGCCGGCCAATGCGTTGCTCCAGCAGGTCCGGGTTGAGGGGAAGATCAAACAGCACCAGGTGGTGCGCGAACTGAAAATTGCGCCCTTCGCTGCCGATTTCCGAGCACACCAGCACCTGGGCGCCCATCTCGCTATCGGCAAAATAGGCAGCCGCCCGGTCCCGCTCGATAATGCTGAGTCCTTCGTAGAATGCCGCGCTGCGAATCCCGATCCGCAGGTGCAGATACTGTTCCAGCGCGGTGGCGGTCGAGGCATTGGCACAGATTACCAGCACTTTTTCCGGCTTCAGCTTGTTCAGCAGATCGATCAGGCATGTTACGCGCGGATCCTGCGTTAGCCATTGGCTTTCCTCGATGGCCAGTTCGGGGTATAGCGCGGTGGCGCCGACCAGCCCCTCATAAAGCCGCGGCGGCGCCAGCGGATAGTCCACCAGCCTGCGCTCCGGGAAGCCCTTGATGGCCGCCCGGGTGTTGCGCAGGAATACTCGCCCGGTGCCGTGACGATCGAGCAGGCTCGCCACCAGCGCGTCGATTTCAGACGCGCTTACTACGTCAGATTTGGGTGCCTCGTCCCCCAGATAGGCGGCCAGCTGTTGCTGCATGCTCACAGAGAGCTTTCCCGAGCCGCCCAACAGTTCGCGCATGGTCTCGTTCAGCGCGTGGTAGCCTTGCTCTTCGCGCATGAAATCCGCGAAACTGTGGAAGCGCGCCGGGTCCAGCAATCGCAGTCTGGCAAAGTGACTCTCGGCTCCGACTTGCTCGGGGGTGGCCGTGAGCAGCAACAATCCCCGACTCTTGCGCGCAAGCGCTTCGATACACGCATAATCGTGGTATGTTAGATCTGGCTCGCCAGCGTCGGCTGCCTCCGCCTGCCAATGCAGGTGATGCGCTTCGTCCACCACCACCATGTCCCAATCCGCAGCCAGCGCCTGCGCCAACACGTCCGGCTGGCCGGTGAGGATGTCCTGGCTGCAGATAACCAGCTGTTCGGTTTCGAAGGGGTTGGAATCGGTTGCGGACAGACCCTTCAATCGCTCTTCGTTAAACAACGCAAAGCGCAGGTTGAAGCGCCGCAACATTTCCACCAGCCACTGGTGGACCAGGGTGGCGGGCACGATGACCAGCACCCGGCTCGCCATGCCGGTCTGCAACTGGTAGTGCAGTATCATACCTGCCTCGATGGTTTTGCCCAGGCCGACTTCGTCCGCCAACAGCACTCGGGGGGCAAACCGCTGCGCCACTTCGTGGGCAATATACACCTGGTGGGGCAGGAAGCTGGTGCGGGTACCCAACAACCCTCGCGCCGGTGACTGCTGCAAGCGATCCAGGTGCTCGAGTGTTTCGCAGCGCAGCTGGTAGGCCTTGAGATCATCCAGCTGGCCGCTGGTCAGGCGCTGCTTGGGGGTGGCCAGCTCGATAAAGCTGTTCAGGTCCAGCTCATCGATGCGACTGCTCTTATTGTCGGCATCGTGGCACTGGTAGATCAACCTGCCCGCAGCGGGTATCACTTCGTCAACAACAAAGGTGCGCTCGTCATTGGTGGTAATGGCATCGCCCGGCTTGAACTCAATCCGCGATAACGGAGCGTTGTCCGCAGCATAGGTGCGCTGCTCGGCGGCCGCCGGAAAACTGATACTCACCAGGCGACCATCTATTTCAGTGATGATACCCAGCCCCAAATCGGTTTCTGTGTGGCTAACCCACCGCTGCCCAACTGAAAATTCCATGCCATACCTTACCCGTAATTCGTGTGAAATTCGGCGCAATCACCCACAGCGTTGCCTCAACCGATCCGCCGGGGCGCATCATACATGAACGCACAGATTACGGAATTATTTTTGCTGGTCCAGGGCACCTCTGAATACTAGATTGATCCCTCTGCGTGACTTGAAGGTTTTAGCTGCAAGGCGGGAGTTGAAGTCAATGCTTATTGCATTGGCAATATACTTCCAACACAGCAGATTAATCCTTCAGACCGCGCCCTGTGGGGCTTGCAGAGACTTGCTGGCTCTTTGTTGGCTCCGCTTCCAAGGTCGGCACATTGCTGCGTTTAGCCGCCTCAATCCAACAAGTCTCTGTAAGCCAGAGGCATCAATGTAGTATTCAGAGGTGCCCCCCCAGCAGCGGGGATTGCAGCGTTTTCAGTTCGGTATCCGTGAGCCTGGCGCAGATCTCGCGCAGGTCAGCTAGCGATACCTTGCGCAGTTTGATCAGGGGACGCGCCACATCATCGATCGTCTTTGTGTTATTGGTGAGGCGCCGAATTTCCTCGTCCAGTTCCGCGATTAATACAACCGCTCGCGCGGTCACCGGACCTGTCGAACGCTTGGTGCGCAAGGTGGTAACCTCGGCGCCCCATTCTGCTAGTTTTTCGAGAACCCGGGCGCGCCGACTCGCGGTCATGGCGCCCGCCCGGTGCAACAATTCAAAGGAATAATATTCTGCGAGACCCTCCACGATCCAGTCATCGATACCGCTGGCAGTTAGCCGGGTTACCGCATGGACTGCCTCATGCACCAGGGAGCTGGTACCATTCTCACTGACTATCGGGCGATCAGAATGCAGGTACAGCGAGTTGGGGCCGGACAAACCGCCGCGCCACATCGGGTCATCCGCACCGATCACCAACAGCATCCTCGGTACCAGGCCAAATGCCTCCTCCAACCCCGGCCAAATGAGGGTAAGAAACGCCAGCCGATCCATGCGGCGCAGACTATCTCCGCGTGGTGAAGCTACGACCAACTCGGTTTCGCCCACGATTTCGCGTCGCGACGCCAGCTTGCCGGCAATAATCCAGCCAGTAGGACGGTCAAATTTTCGCTCCGGATTATCGACCAGAAACCGAACAGTTTTGCCGTCCTCGCTCTTGTAGTCGCTGTCAATAGGCCAACCGGAGATCGCAGAAGTCCAGCCCTTTGGTAATTTGATGTCCAGCGTCGCCCTGGCCTTGCCGCCGGCGCGCGCAGTAACCGAGGCCGCAGGTACCAGGTCGTCGCCACGAAAAATCGCCCAGTCAGGAGTCATGCGGGCGTCAAATTCACCGTCATCGCGGAGGTGAGTAATTTTTGCGAACAGGCTAAAACGCGCGTTTTCCGCCGGTGGCGTCCAACTGGCTCGATCCCCATTAATCTCCAGTGTACCGTTCGCGCTTATCCCGCTATGGATTTTGGGTTTGATACGAAATTCGAGTTTTTTGACGAGGGTAGCGTCCGCGATTTCGATAGCAACCTGCGCCCGGTCCTCTGCAGGTTGAAGCTCAACGGTGTAATGCAGGTCATAGCTGCGAGGCGCTGCGGGCGCGCAGGCACTCACCAGGCCCAGAAACAGCACTAGGAAAAAGTAAAAGCCCAGAGGAAAACTACGGTGAACCAGAATCATAGGTCGCTATGATAGGCCAGATCCCGGCAATATTCACCTGCGGAGACGCTCGCAATCCAAATTCCGGTTGTAATCGATCGCTGGAGTGACCAATAACCGCTGCCACTGCAATTCTTCACCTGATTTGGGCATTGGCCCTAACCCGCATCTGTCACCGATTGGCGCGTAAGATGACGAGTCGGTCGGTGTGCAGATCGCGCGAAAGGCGCGCAATGCATAGCCGTAGCTATGCGTAAGTGGGTTTCACGATGAGATGCGCATCGAGCGGCCGGCAAAGCGCGGCAAAGCAAACTGGCAGATTGTAAATAACTGGTTTGAAGTACATACCACTATTCATAGCTCCATCTCTGATTTGGCGCGGTATCGGTGATGGATGCGGGCTAAAACCTTCCGCGCCTAATACACAATCG
>CAMYKE010000005.1:0-18323 GCA_947258895.1 uncultured Pseudomonadales bacterium
CGATTTCCCGCGTGAGCCGACGCCGGCTGTGTGGCTGGTCGTGCCATTACTGGCGGGGCTCCTGATCGGGATTGCGGGGTATGCTGCGACCCGGCGCGCGGTAACCGAGAGCCCGAACGTGGTGCTGCGCCAGTACTGACTTTGTTTACTACGAAAGTAGTATTGCCATGGCGAGTCGGCAGTCGTTACTATAGCGACACCAGGGGATTTACGGCGCGGCCAGGTATTAGCGCATCGCTTAGCAGGTGCGCGCTGAATCCCATGACCCACACGCTATTATTCAGGAGAGTCCACTATGTCTGAAGTTCACCTGCACCCGGTGAGTCAGGAAACCGCTGCCCGGGCCTTGATCGACAAACCAACCTATGACGCCATGTACCAGGAATCCGTCACCAATCCTGAACAGTTCTGGGGTGAGCAGGGCAAACGGATCGACTGGATTACGCCCTATAGCAAGGTAAAGAATACCTCCTTTGCCAAGGATAACGTGTCCATCAAGTGGTACGAGGACGGCACCCTGAATGCCTGCTACAACTGTGTGGACCGGCACCTGGAGAAGCGGGGCGACCAGCCAGCGATTATCTGGGAAGGCGACGACCCCTCGGTCTCGAAAACGGTGACCTATCGGCAGCTGCACGAACAGGTCTGCAAGTTGGCCAATGCGCTCAAGGCACGCGGTATCGGCAAGGGCGACGTGGTTACGATCTATATGCCGATGGTGCCGGAAGCCGCAGTGGCGATGCTGGCATGCGCCCGCATCGGCGCGCCGCACTCGGTGATTTTTGGCGGCTTCTCCCCGGAGGCAATTGCCGGCCGGGTCAAGGCATGCAGCAGCAAGGCGGTTATCACCGCCGATGAAAACCGCCGCGGCGGCCGGTTGTTTCCGCTCAAGGCAAATGTCGATGAGGCGCTGACCAGGAAAGGTACTGACACGGTACATTCGGTCATCGTGTTGCAATCGACCGGCGGCGACGTCGCCTGGAACGAGGGCGTTGATTGCTGGTGGCACGACCTGGTGGCGGACGCCCCGGCGGAGTGTCCGTGCGAGGAGATGAACGCCGAGGACACCCTGTTTATCCTCTACACATCGGGATCCACCGGTGCGCCCAAGGGCGTGGTGCATACCACCGGCGGCTACCTGGTGTATGCGTCGCTTACCCATCAATACGTGTTCGATTACCATGAAGGCGATGTCTACTGGGCGGCTGCGGATGTAGGCTGGATCACCGGGCATACCTATATCGTCTATGGCCCGCTGGCCAACGGCGCGATTAACGTGATGTTCGAGGGCGTGCCGACATCCCCTACCGTGGCGCGGATGGCGCAGGTAGTCGACAAGCACGGCGTTAACATCCTGTACACCGCGCCGACCGCGATCCGTGCGCTGATGGCAGATGGCGATGCGGCCGTGGAGGGCACCGATCGCAGCAGTTTGCGGCTGCTGGGTAGTGTCGGAGAGCCGATCAATCCGGCGGCCTGGGAGTGGTATTTTGAAAAGATGGGCAATGGCAAGTGCCCGATCGTAGATACCTGGTGGCAGACCGAAACTGGCGGTATCATGATCACGCCCCTGCCTGGTGTAACCGACCTCAAGCCGGGTTCCGCGACCCAACCGTTTTTCGGTGTGAAGCCTGCGCTAGTGGACGCCAATGGCAACCTGCTCGAAGGCGCTGCCGAGGGAGGCCTGGTGATAACGGACAGTTGGCCGGGACAGGCGCGCACCGTCTATGGCGACCATGAGCGGTTTGTCAGCACCTACTTTTCCACCTTCCCGGGTTATTATTTTGCCGGCGACGGCGCCATGCTGGACAAGGACGGCTACTGGTGGATCACCGGACGCATGGATGATGTGCTCAACGTGTCTGGCCATCGCCTTGGCACCGCCGAGATCGAGAGCGCGGTGGTATTGCACGACAAGGTGGCGGAAGCCGCGGTGGTTGGCTATCCCCACGATATCAAGGGGCAGGGGATCTATATCTATGTCACCCTGAATCACGGCGAACAGCCGTCGGTGGAACTGGAGAAGGAACTGGTAGGCCTCATTCGCAGCGAGATCGGCGCCATTGCCTCGCCCGATCATATTCAGTGGGCGCAGGGACTGCCGAAAACGCGTTCGGGCAAGATCATGCGGCGTATTTTGCGCAAGATCGCGGCAAACGAACATGATCAGTTGGGTGACACATCCACCTTGGCGGACCCGGCGGTAGTGGAGGATCTAATTGCCAATCGGATGGCGGGCTAAAACTTTTCCGGACCTTTGCTAGCCCTCTGAACTTACTTTCGGGCGCGGATCTGGAATGCTCCGTCCAGCTGCCGAGAAGCGCAGCGAAATCCGGGGGCAAGGCGGGACGTGTCTGAACGAAGTGAGTTGTCCCGCCGCCGGATTTTGTGAGCATTGCAGGGGACCCGTAGGGCGGCGACCCCGGAGCAAATGCTTTTGGGTACTTTTGGCGTAACAGAAGTACCTCGCTCAGGAAGAGCGAAAAAATTATCAATCTGCGAGATAGTCAAGTGTAGCTGCCTCACACTTTTACGTTGCGTCTGATTCCGTCGATGATACGTGTTAATTTATTGGACTATTTAAAGTTCCAATTGCGACGTTGGTTTTTGATAGTCGACTCGTTCAGCTTACAAGGCTGACTTCACACGACGTGAGCGCTGTTACTCCTCCACCAGCCTGCAAACTGCCTTGCGGCATTGGCTGCCTCCACTCTGCATGACATTGATCATATCGGAATCGCAGTCGTAGGCGTTGCTGTAGCGTGCCGAGAATTTCACCTCGGCGGGTTCGTGGCATTGCACTTCGTAGTAGGTCGACGGCCAGTTGATTACAACATAAATCCCCAGTACGAGTGTCACTACGCCGAGAATGATGGTGGAGTAGCGCATGCCCTTGCGGTAGATCTGGTAAAGCGTTGGCACTTTAAGTCCTCGGGGAATACGGGTTTACTGCTAGATCACGCTGAACGGTTTGGCGCGCACGCGGCGCCGATACGCGCTGGGGTTAAGGATACCAGCTATTTGAATATTGCAGAAAAATAGCTGGGATTGCCATAGCCCACCCTGTAGCTGATCGCGGTGATACCGGGGTTGCTGTCCTGAAGCACGTCCCTGGCGGTGCTAAACCGAGTCTGCTGCAGGTGTTGGAGCGGCGCGCTGCCGGTGGCGCACGCCCGGGTGCTCGTGCACGCTTGTGTCTGCAGCCACTTGGTAATAAATTGTGCCGGCGTTGATCGTGGGGTGGGGGTTGCCCCGCATGGCTGGCAGAATAACCAGATCTGTGGCCGAATTGTCCTGGAGTGTGCGGTGAGGGCGGATTTCGATGCCGCCGGTGATCAAGATCGGGGCGCCTGCCCGTGATGCGATTTCCAGATTGAGACGCTCGCTCCGGGGAAGCTGAATTCTGGCCATGGCGTCAGCCGTATTAAGCATTTCGACGGGCAGGGTAATGATGGTGCTCCGTCCACTTGATAATTTCGCATGCAGCGTTGCTGTGGTGTTTCGCAACAAGGCTTAGCGTGCAGGGAATGGTTGCTCCCTTTCCAAACGCTGTAACGAAGTGGCGGGACACCACAGCAGCGCCCTGCGGGTTGGCGTGTCAACGCCCATGGTCATCGTTGCGATTCTTGTCAAGGGAGTGGCCATTGTTGGCGAGTCGCGCCTTGCCATGAACGCTGACAAACCAACTGAATCCGTAATTAGCAAGTGGACGGAGCACTAGTGCCCAATGCACGCGGATACGCTAGAATGGTAACATGCTGCATTGGAAGCTCTCGCGCGTCGGTTATGGCTGATTCAGCGATAAAAATGACGAATATGCACTAATCGGCACTATACGTTGACTATTATGATGATAAAAAAATTTCGCGGCGTGGTAGCAGGCTCGCAATGTTGAGGATTTACTGATCGTGATACCTTTACCAGTCATCGTCGGCTTTGGCGGCATCAATCCTGCCGGTCGCTCGTCTTTTCACCATGGGTTTCGGCGCATGGTTGCAACCACCCTTTCATCGTCACAGCTGCGAGACACCTATCTCGACCTCGCTACACTGATGAATCTGTTGTCTTACCGGAACGGCAGCTTTTGCCTGCCCGATGGCACCCCGGTCGACCCAGATACGTGGCTGCTTGAGAATCAAGGTTTTATCGACGCCCACACGCTGGTGCGTAAGCTCGAGAAAAACCTGTTCGACCCCCAGGCGATGCCGCGCCACAGCGCAATGGTCGCCATGCTCCAGGACGATGAGCGATTGGAGTTCACCTTGCGTAAACGGCATGTGCCGCAAAAACCGCCTGGTAACTGGCAGCTTACGGCGCTGGCAAATGGCGATGTCAAGGTCGTGGTTAGCGGATCCATGGATTTCCTGATATCGGATCCATCCGAGTCAAGTGTCAACAGTGCCGGCCAACTGCCCAGCGGTTTTGATCCGGGAAGCCTGTACGCCTCGCGCAATCATCCCCGTGGCTTGCAGCTTACGGTTTATGGCGCATCGGATGCGATCAATTCGATGGGCATCGGCTGGGATACGATCCTGCAGCACGTCGGACCCGACCAGATCGCGGTGTATGCGACCAGTGCGATGGGTCAACAGGACCAGAATTCCAACGCTGGCCTGATGCAGGCCCGGCTGATGGGCAAGCGAGTGAGCTCAAAACAGCTGGCGCTGGGTTTTGCGGAAATGCCCGCAGACTTTATCAACGCCTACATTATTGGCAGTGTGGGCAGTACCGGCGGCCAGGTAGGAGCCTGTGCCACCTTCCTCAACAACCTGCGCCAGGGGATGCACGATATCCGGGCCGGCCGCAAGCGTGTCGTAATCGTTGGCAACAGCGAAGCCCCGATTACGCCGGAAATCATCGATGGTTATACCACGATGGGCGCGCTTGCCGATGACGCGGCCTTGCTGGCGCTGGATCCAGGTGCGACGGAAGTCGAGCATCACCGCGCGTGCCGGCCGTTCTCGACGAATTGCGGTTTTACCTTGAGTGAGTCGGCGCAGTTCTATGTGTTGTTCGATGATGCGCTGGCACTCGAACTGGGCGCTACCATATACGGCGGTATCGGCGATGTATTTGTCAATGCCGACGGCTTCAAGAAATCGATCTCCGGTCCCGGGGTTGGCAATTATGTAACGGTTGCCAAGGCGGTGGCGGCGACCCGGGCTATCCTCGGGGATACGGGATTGCAGCGCAGCTATGTGCATGCCCACGGTACGGGTACTCCGAAGAACCGGGTAACGGAATCCCATATTCTCAGCGAAACCGCGAAGGCTTTTGGCATCAAGTCCTGGCCGGTCGCTGCCGTCAAAGCCTACCTTGGTCATTCAATTGCGGCAGCGGCCGGAGACCAGTTGGCGGCGAGCCTCGGTACCTGGGAATATGGCGTACTGCCTGCGATCGCCACAATCGATCATATTGCCAGTGACGTCTATCGCGATAATCTCGATTTTTTGATGCAACACAAGCAAGTGGACCCGCTGGAGATCGATGCGGCGATAGTGAATGCAAAGGGCTTTGGCGGCAATAATGCGACGGCTTCCATTCTCGCTCCGCACCAGGTTACTGGTCTTCTCGAGAAGCGCCATGGTGCAGCGGCGCTGACAGCGCATGCGCGGGCAAATGAGGCGGTGTATGAGGCGGCTCAGGGGTACGAAAGCCAGAGCATCAAGGGATTAAGCAGGCCGACGTACCGGTTTGATGATAATGTGCAGGAAGAGAAACACGTGTCCGTCAGCACATCCCAGGTACGCATAGCCAGTTACCAAAAGCCGGTTAGCCTGGCCATGAATAATCCCTATCTCGATGAGGACTCCTGAATCTCAGTACAGCGCTGGTAATCGGCGCGTGATCTAGCGCAGTGAAACCTCTGCGTCACTCCGGCCGGGGACTTGCTGATACTTGCTCTTGCGGTAGATCAGTGCCTTCACGCTGAGCTCGGTATCCTTGTACAGTTGCCTGACATTCACTTCCATATTGTTCTGGACCCGGCGCGATATCATCGTGACCGGGTAATACAGACTTTTGGTTTCCTCGAACTGCAGCGCGCGGCTGCGGCCGTATTTGTCTTCAACGATAACCCAGCGTACTGGCAGATTGGTACTCATGATATCGCCAAGGACTACTCCGAGAGCCTGCAAATCGTATCCGTCGTGCCTGCCGATGAGCTTTTTATCGACAATTCTTTGCAGGTAATAGAGGTCGGATTTGCTGCCGTCAAGCTTTACATAGCCGAAATTTTCCTGGATTAGTTTTTGGATGATGCGCCGCTGTCGATCATTACGGGACTTGTCTTCGGCGGACAGGTCGGCTATTTTCTTCTCGCGGATCTCGGCGCCCGACGGGCCGGCAAGCAGTAACGCCACTAGTGCGAACAGGAAAGGAAGCTTGGCAACTTTGGATAACATGACTACCCCTTGAATCATTAGCGAACTTGTTATTTTATTATGACTTCAGATGCAATTACTCGTTCAGGTAAATCGTGTAAGCGGCTGCGAGTATCCATCCAGGCCGGGCCATAATGGCTTTTTGTACTGCTTCAGACTCAAACTAATTTAATGGTCTATAGTAAAAATAGCAACGTGATTCCGGCTGCTAAACATAAAAAATCAAACGAATAAAACCACTTAGCCGATGTTAGTGATGAATTGCTAAGAACCGGTGGGTAGCGATCCGATGAATCAGGAATCTGTGCTAATGTGCGTTTCTCTGGGCCGAGAGCCCGATGAGGGCGGTTATGCACAAGGCGTGAGTTTTTTGCGCTGCACTATAATAAATTTTGATATATACCGTGATATTCGTATTGACTTTATGCAAGCCACTGATAAGTAATGTATATTCTCAAATTGATTATTTTTTATTCAAATAGCGCGAGCGCATCAGGATCGCAATTTAGCGGCATATACCCCCGATCTATCCCCAAAGTTATCCACAGAAGCTGTGGAAAACAGCGTGCAGTCCGATGGCTGCTGGTAGCGATGATCGGCTTTGCGAGCGCCTGTGCAAACCAGCCGCCCCGCAAGCTGGATAATCTGTGCGAGATCTTCACGGAGAAGCGCAGCTGGTATAAAGCGGCCAAGCGCGCCGAGAAAAAATGGGGTGCGCCGCTGCAGGTGCCGATGGCGATGATGTACCAGGAGTCCCGGTTTGTAGACAATGCCCGACCGCCGCGCAACTATCTCCTGGGATTTATTCCCTGGGGTCGCAAGAGCAGCGCCTATGGTTACTCCCAGGCCAAGACCAGCACCTGGAAGGATTACAAGCGCGAGACCGGCAATGGCTGGGCGGATCGTGATGACTTCGACGATGCGATAGATTTTATGGGCTGGTTTATCTACAAGACCCACAAGGTCAACAAGATATCCAAATGGGACGCGAAGACCCAGTACCTGAATTACCATGAAGGCTGGGGGGGCTACCGGCGCGGTAGTTACAGGCAAAAACAGTGGCTTGTCAAGGTGGCCGACCGGGTCGGTAGCCAGGCCAGTCGCTATGGCGCACAGTATCGCGGTTGCAAGAAAGAGTTGAATAAAAGCTGGTTCCGGCGCCTGTTTTCCTAGCGCTCCCTGCAGCCGTAATTTCACACCCGACATTCGACCTTACGCTGGTAATGGAAATCCCCTGGCAATCCCTGAATCCCGATACCCTCGACAACCTCATTCAGGAACGGGTTACCCGCGACGGTACGGACTATGGCGAGCGCGAGACTTCACTCGATGACAAGGTGTCTCAGGTCAAACGCCAGTTGCGCACGGGGCAGGCGTATATTCTGTATGACGAGGCGCTGGAGGTCTGCGAGATTTTATTGCGTGATGGCTGACGTCCTGTGTTTGCGGGACGGTTTCAAGCTCTACCTGAAAAGCCGATGACTGCGCCTTTCCCGGGCGGGGCACTTTCGTTTCGCCTGCTTGTAGAGACCGGCTATCCAAAAGCAGATGCCCCGGAGTCGCTGCCCCGCGGGTTCCCTGCGATGCTCGAAAATCCGGCGGCAGGACAGCTCGCGCTGCGAAAAGAGCTTTTAAATACGGTTGCGGATCAGGTCGCGGATCACGAATCGGGCCGGATGCACTGCATCGGTCAGGGGCTTGCCGATCGGCAATGGCTCAGCGCAGATATAGGCTGCCAGCAGCTCCCCCGCCAGCGGACAGGAAGTGAGCCCCTTGGCGCCATGACCGAGGCTGACATATAGACCCGGATGAAATTCACCAGGGCACTCGAAGCGGGCGCGCGCGTCCTTGCGCAGTCCCGCATACTGGTGGATGAAAGTTGCGTGGTTGGGTAGCGGCCCGACCAGCGGCAGGTAGTCCGGGCTGGAGCAGCGAAAGCCGACCTGTCCCTGCAGCGCACTGGCATTCAGTTGCGCAAAACCCAACGTATCACCCAGCGCAGGCGCCAGCGAGGCGATCTGGCGCAGGTTCTCGCGGTGATCTTCGGCGCGGCATTCCGGGGTGTCCTGGTTCAGGTTGAAGGTTGCACCCATATGGATACGTCCTCCGAGCGGTGGCGCAATATAGGCGTCGCCGCAAAGGACCGTGCGGGGCAGGGGGTTATCTGCAGCGGGGATACTTGTGAGCTGGCCGCGAATCGATTTTAGCGGCAATTCTGCGCAGAAGTCGATTTCCCGGGCGTCCCGCGCATTGGCAAATATTACCACCGGTGCGCTGGCGATCCCGGCGCCGGCGGCATTGAGCAACTGCCATCGCCCCTTCTCGCGGCGCAGTGAAACAACGTGCTGGCCCGGCATGAATCGTATATTGGGATGATTCAGCTGCCGGCGGCACAGGGATTGTGGCCTGACCCAGCCCGCCCGGGGAAAGAACAGGCCGCCGCTGGTGAGTGCGAGCCCTGCAACTTCGCTGGCCGCGGCTGCATCCAGTGCATGGACCAGGTCGGCCGGTTGCGGATTGCACTGCATAAAACGCCGTTGCCGCCGTTGTTCCGCCTCGTCACAGGCGAGTTGCAGGACGCCACTCGCATGCCAATCGGCCGCGGGCCCTTCGCTACACAGCTGCCGCAATACCTGCAGCGAGTAGAGGTAACCTGCTACGTAGAAGTCCGACCGTAGCGATGGTTCGGCGGAGAGTTTGGCGTAGAGAATCCCCAGGCTGTTACCCGAAGCTCCCCCGGCGGGTTGTTGATTGCGATCGACTACGGTGACTTGCCAGCCGCGCCGCACGAGGCTGTGGGCGGCGGCCGCACCGGCGAGGCCTGCGCCAATTATGACGGCATGTTTCGTTTCGTGGGGCTGTGGTCGGTGGCTAAACCAGGGCGTGGTGGCGTGCGCCGGCGTTGCGCCAGGATTCGCTCCGGGCGGATGTGCATCTGCTGCCTGGCGCCTTTCCTCCTGTGTCGACCTGCCCGAAAAGAAACCCTTCAGCATATGGCGCTTGCGGCCGAAGCCGGGCACCCGGGTAATTTCAAACCCGGCCCGGGAAAAGTGCTCCCTTACGCGGGAAGCCGCGCTAAAGGTGCTCAGTGTAGTGCCCGGATGGCTTAGCCTGGCGATCCTGTCGGCGATAGCCTGCGACCACATGTCGGGATTTTTCGCGGGAGCGAAGCCGTCCAGAAACCAGGCATCGATGGTCGCGCTGGTGGTGTCGAGAGCGTCGCAGGCAGCGCCCAGGTAGAGGCTGATTTCCACGCGGGCAGCAAACAGGCTGATTCGGTGCCAACCGGGCGTGAGGACGGGGTAGGCACGGATCAATTGCTCTGTGTAACCGGCTAGTTGCTGCCACTGTCCCAGCGCCCGGGCGAGGTCGGCGGCGGCCAGCGGATACTTCTCGACGGAGATAAAATGCAACAGGCAATCCGGCGCCAGCTGATCGCGCAATTGCCAGGCGGCGAGCAGATTCAGGCCGGTACCGAATCCGGTTTCGCCGAGCACCAGGCGGGCATCCTCGTGCCCGGCCAGTTTGCGCAAACGCTGTGGCAGGTCATTCTGTTCCAGAAATACGTAACGGGCTTCCGCCAGGCCGCTGTCGGTGGAGAAATAGACATCGTCAAATTGCTCCGAGACCGGGGTGGTCTGGTCGCGCCAGCCGACGCGGGCGCACTCCATAGCCATTAGTCGGTCTTGTCCTTGAAGTCGCACAGGTCCTCGATCACGCAGGCGCCACAGCGTGGTTTCCGAGCTGTACAGATATACCGTCCATGCAGGATCAGCCAATGATGCGCATCCTGTCGGAACTCCTTTGGCACATGACGCAACAGCTTTTTTTCGACCTCCAGCACCGTCTTGCCGGGCGCGAGGCCGGTGCGATTGGAAACCCTGAAAATATGGGTGTCGACGGCCATCGTCGGCTGCCCGAATGCGGTATTGAGCACCACGTTGGCAGTTTTGCGCCCGACGCCCGGGAGCGCCTCAAGGGCCGCGCGGCTGGCTGGTACCTGCGAGTGGTGTTGCTCGACGAGCGCGCGGCAGGTCTTGATGATATGCTCGGCTTTGCTGTTAAACAGGCCAATGGTCTTGATATAGGGCTTTAATCCGTCGACATCGAGCGCCTGCATTGTCTCCGGTGTATTTGCGACTTCGAAAAGTACGCGGGTTGCCTTATTGACGCTGATATCGGTTGCCTGGGCGGAAAGGATCACAGCGACCAGGAGTTCGAACGGTGAGCTGTACTCCAGTTCGGTGGTTGGCGCGGGATTGTGCTCCCGCAGCCGTTCAAAAATCTGTACCCGTTTGGCCGCATTCATGTGCGTGCCGCGGACGAGCTGGTCGTACTTGTCTTTTGCAACACCGCCGCCTACCGGATGTCGCCGGTCACCCTGACCCGCTTGCTACCCGCCGTCGGGCTCGCCTTGCGGGCTTCCTCGATGCGCTTGATACGGTCATCGATAATGTTTTTCAGCGCGATCAGCAGCCCCATGCCGACGAAGGCGCCGGGTGGCAGGATGGCGAACAGGAAGCCACGATAGTCGGTTACCAGGGTAATTTTCCAGTGCTGTGCTGCCGGTCCGACCAGGAGTTCCATGTCAGCGAACAGAGTACCCTGGCCGATCACTTCGCGCATCGCGCCCAGTAGCAGCAATACCGCAGTAAAACCCGCGCCCATCATCAGGCCGTCCATGATGGCCGGCAATAGCGGGTTCTTGCGGGCATAGGCCTCCGCACGGCCGAGAATGGCGCAATTGGTCACGATCAGTGGAATAAATATCCCCAGTGACAGGTAGAGCTCATAGGTGAACGCCTGGCTGAGTAATTCGACACAGGTGACAAAAGACGCGATGATCATCACGAATGCCGGCAGGCGCACGGTATCGGGCACAAAATTGCGAATCAGCGATACCGACAGGTTGGAACCGATCAGTACCAGGGTGGTTGCCAGCCCCAGCCCCAGCGCATTGACGACGGAGCCGGTCACCGCCAGCAACGGGCACAGCCCGAGTAGCTGTACCAGGGCGGGATTATTGCTCCATAAGCCGTCGTTGATAATGCCACGGTATTGTTTATTTGCCATCACCGGTGCTCCTCTGCTCCAATACGTTTACGGGTCAGTAGCATCGCTCTGCTCCTGTGCCTGGTCTTCCCGCTGCGCTGCTATTGGCGCGTCTAAAGGCCGATAACCCAGCAGTTCCTCACGGTGTGCAGCAAAGTATTCCAGCGCCCGCCGCACCGAGTTCACCACCGCACGGGGCGTGATCGTGGCACCGGTAAGCTGGTCGAAGGCGCCATCGTCCTTTTTGACTTTCCACTGGGTCGCGCTCGGTTCCCCGAGCGACTTGCCATCGAACTGCAGTATCCAGGGCGATTTCTTGAGTTCGATCTTGTCACCGAGACCGGGGGTTTCCTGGTGGGTAAGCACGCGTACCCCGGTAATCCGGCCATCGCGGTCGATGCCGACAATGCTGCGAATGTCGCCGGTATACCCATCGCTGGCCAGGGTAGGCAGAATCACCCCGATCACTTTGCCGGCGCGCATCGCCAGGTAGGCCTCGCCTGCGGCTGATGTACCCAGCAGCGACTTATCCTCAATCGTCAGTGTGTCTTCGAGCAGGATATTGTCGTGGCTTTCGCGGGGCATGATTTCATAGAGGGCCCTGGATTTGGCAGCGCGCTCATTGCGTTCGATTCGGGTCTCGGTCTGTAATTGAGTAACGGCGATAAGACCGGCGGTCACGATCGCGAAGATACTCAGGCCCACGGTATTTTGCTGAATGGATTGTCCGAGCGCCATGTCAGGATCTCCCGCCCGACTGGTGCCCGAAGGTGCGGGGCTGGGTGTAATTGTCAATGAGAGGCGCGGCGAAATTCATTAGCAGTACCGCGAAGGCCACGGCATCCGGGTAGGTGCCCCAGGTCCTGATCAGGTAGATAAGCACTCCAATACCGGCGCCGAACCAGAGTCGGCCCCTGATGCTGGTCGCAGAGCTGACCGGATCGGTCACGATAAAAAAAGCACCCAGCATGGTCGCTCCGCCCAGCAGGTGCAACTGCGGCGACGCGAAATTGCTGGGGTCGTAACCCCAGAACAGCAGCGACATGGCGAACAGTGCCCCCAGCATGGCGACAGGGGCATGCCAGGTAAACACCTTGCGGTAGATGAGGTACACCCCGCCGATGAGGTAGCCAAGGCTGACAAACTGCCAGGCGACCCAGCTTCGCGGACTGAGGATCGGCTCCTGCGCCCAGAACTCCTCGGCCATCACTGCTCCCTTGTGCTTGAATGCGTCGAGAGGGGTTGCCATGGTGACGGCATCGACCAGCGGTTCAGCGGCGAAGAAGGGAAAAATATGGAACAGCGTTTGACTGAAGGACAACAGCGGTTGGTGGTCCATCGCCAGTGCCCTGGGTGCCAGCCAGGAGGTCATTTCGATCGGAAATGCAATCAGCACCAGCGCGTAGCCGACCATCGCCGGATTGAACGGGTTTTGTCCCAGGCCGCCGTACAGGTGCTTGGCCGCGATGATCGCAAAGCCAACGGCAATAAGCGTGAGCCACCAGGGCGCAAGGGGTGGTAAGGATAGCCCGAGCAAGAGCGCTGTTACCACGGCACTGCCATCGCGGAGATAGAAGCCGACCGGGCGCTTGCGCAGCAGCATGATGAGGGCCTCGCACACTACTGCGACGAGGATCGCCCAGACCACGTTGATCAGGCTGCCCCAACCGAAGTAGTACGTGAGCATGGTGAGGCCGGGCAGGGTAGCCAGCACGACCAGGAACATCACGTGCCCGGTAGTGCGGCCACGGGTCAGGTGCGGAGATGTAATTCGTAGCAGCGCCATTGTTGTTGTGCTATGCCGGGGCTAGCCCGCATCCGTTATCGATTGGCGTGTAAGATGGCGAGTCGGTCGGTGCGGTAAGGGGCTTTCGGGATGAGATGCGTGCCGAGCGGCCGCCAGAGCGCGGCAAAGCAAAGCTGACAGACTGCGATTTGATGGTGTCGGGTAAAAACCTCATTTTATAAATTGTTCTCAAATTCGATGCTGTATCGGTGACGGATACGAGGCTAGCCCGCATCCGTTATCGATTGGCGTGTAAGATGGCGAGTCGGTCGGTGCGCAGATCGCGCGAAAGGCACGCAACCCATAGCCGTAGCTATGGGTAAGGGGCTTTCGGGATGAGATGCGTGCCGAGCGGCCGCCAGAGCGCGGCAAAGCAAAGCTGACAGACTGCGATTTGATGGTATCGGGTAAAAATCTCATTTTATAAATTGTTCTCAAATTCGATGCTGTATCGGTGACGGATGCGGGCTAATCGCCGGCAGGCTCCCCGGTTTGTTGCGGTTGGTTTGCTGCCGGCGATTGCTTAGCAGCCGGCTGCCGGCCGGCTTTTTTGGCCTCGGCACGCTCCAGCGCGGCCTGAATCACGGCCGCTTTGCTGGCCGCCGCGTCATCTTTAGCGTTGCGTGCTCCGGCTTTCTTCTTCGCCGAGGCGGCCGCGGCGCGTTCCTTGCGACGTGCCTCCTTTTCCGCCGCCGCGCGTTCCTGGCGAGCTTTGCGGGCTTCAAAGCGTTGCCGCGAATGCTCCGCGCGGGTGTGTTCATGTTCCTGAGCGCGAACCTCGCCCTTGGCATACCGGTAGTATTGCACCAGCGGGATGTTGCTCGGGCAGACGTAGCTGCAGGCGCCGCATTCAATACAATCCAGCAGGTTGTGACTGAGCGCCTTGTCGAATTGCCCGGATTTGGCGAACCAGTAGAGTTGCTGGGGTAATAGCGTTGCCGGGCAGGCATCGGCACACATGCCGCAGCGGATACAGGCCTGTTCGGGACCGCTTACCGGTAATTCGTTTCGCGTCGCAGCCAGAATACAGTTAGTGGTCTTCACCACCGGCAGCGTCGGATTCTCGAGTGTGAACCCCATCATGGGGCCGCCCATCAACAGGCGGTGCAATTTGTCCTCCTGTAACTGGCAATGGGAAAGCAATTCGGCGATCGGGGTGCCGAACAGGACCTCAAGGTTGGCGGGCGCATCCAGCGCCTCGCCCGTTAGGGTGACGATGCGCGAAATCAGCGGTTCTCCCAACACCACCGCGCGATAGATTGCGGCGCAGGTGCCGGGGTTATGGCAGACGATGCCGATATCGGCGGGAATACCACCGCTGGGGACTTCCCGTCCAGTCAGGATTTTGATTAGTTGCTTTTCCCCGCCGGATGGATATTTTACGGGGATCTGCAGCAGTTCAATCTGCTGCTCCAGATTGTGTTCCTGCAAATAATCTTGCAGCGCGGTGATCGCCTCGGGCTTGTTGACCTCAATACCGATCAGGCAGCGCTTCACGCCCAGCAAATGGATAATGATCTGGATGCCCTGGATCACTTCGGCGGCGCGCTCGCGCAGCAGCATGTCGTCTGCAGTGATGTAGGGCTCGCACTCGGCGGCATTGATCACCAGGGTGTCGGTATTGACTTCCTGCAGGGGATTCAGCTTGATTGCGGCCGGGAAACCGGCTCCACCCAGCCCCGCGATGCCCGCATTGGCAATCAGCTCGAGTAATTGGTTGCGTTGCAGGGCAGAGTAATCCGGGGTCGGGGTGCGTTCGATCCAGTGGTCCCGACCATCGCAATCCAGCACGACGCACAGGTCGGCCAGCCCCGAGGGATGGGGAACCTGCTGTTCGGCAATGGCGACCACCGTCCCGGAACTGGGCGCATGCACCGCGACACTCACAAAGCCATCCGCGGCGCAGATCATTTGCCCCTTGAGCACCTTGTCGCCGACCTCGACCAGCGGCTTGGCACGTTGGCCAATGTGTTGCTGCAACGGGATCACCAGGCGGGCGGGCAGGGGCGCGCTCGCGATTGGCACCTGCGTCGATTGGGTCTTGTTCTCCGGTGGGTGAATACCGCCAGGAAAATCCCAAAGCCTGGGTCCCAATGCCATTCGTTGAGCCCAACGGTCACCGGGATCATGTCGATGCAGTCTACCGGGCAGGGTTCGACGCACAGGTCACAGCCGGTGCACTCGTCGGCGATGACCGTATGCATTTGTTTTGCTGCACCCAGGATAGCATCGACGGGACAAGCCTGGATGCACTTGGTGCAGCCGATACATTCGGGCTCGCGGATGTAGGCGACGGTTTTTGCCTTCTCTTCGCCGTGCTCGGCGTCGAGCGGAACAAATTCCTTGCCGAGCAAATCGGCCAGGGCGTGAATCGTCGACTCTCCCCCTGGCGGGCACTTGTTGATTGCGTCGCCGTTGGCGATCGATTCGGCATAGGGACGGCAACCCGGGAACCCGCATTGGCCGCACTGGGTTTGCGGCAGAATATCATCGATCTGTTCGACGATGGGATCCTCGTCGACCTTGAAGCGCACGGCAGAGAAGCCCAGAATCACGCCGAACACGACAGCCAGGCCCAGCAGGATCAGGATTGCGGAAAGAATACTCACGACGGCGCTGCGGCTCCGCTAACCCGGCACCAGGCCGGTGAAGCCCATGAAGGCAAGGGACATCAGGCCCGCTGTGACCATGCCAATCGCCGAGCCCTTGAACGGCGTCGGTACGTCGGCGGCGTTCAGGCGCTCTCGCATTGCGGCGAACAGGATCAGCACCAGGGAAAACCCGAGCGCGGCGCCGAAGCCATAAAACAACGATTCCACGAAGGAGTTGTCGCGCTTCAGGTTCAGCAGGGCTACCCCCAGTACCGCACAGTTAGTAGTGATCAATGGCAGGAAAATTCCCAGCACGCGATACAGCACCGGGCTAACCTTGCGCACCACCATCTCGGCAAACTGTACCATCACCGCAATGACCAGGATAAAGCTGATGGTTTTGAGGTACTCAAGGCCCAGCGGCTCCAGCAGGTATGTATAAACCAGGTAACTGCAGACCGAAGACAGGGTGAGCACAAAGGTAGTCGCGAGGGACATCCCGGTGGCGGTCTCGAGTTTGTTCGAGACGCCCATGAACGGACACAAGCCAAGGAACTGGACCAACACGAAGTTGTTCACCAGTACGGTGCTGACTAGGATTAGCAGGTATTCGGTCATAAATCCGTGTTATTGCGGTTTTTAGCGCGTCCGATTATATCAAACACCGGCGCTTAAAACTTATGAAACCTCAGTACCTTGCGTCATAAACTTATGTACGCTGCGCCGGACCGGCACATTGACGCCAGGTTGCCATTCGGATGCATTCCCAATGCGTTGCGCCGAATCGGGTTACTTGATGCGCATGCCAGGCGCGGCGCCCTCATCGGGATGCAGCAACCAGATGTCCTTCCCGCCCGGGCCGGCCGCCAGCACCATGCCCTCGGAAACGCCGAAGCGCATTTTGCGGGGCTGCAGGTTGGCGACTACTACGGTAAGGCGACCCTCCAGCTCGGCGGCCTTGTAGGCACTCTTGATGCCCGCAAAGACGCAGCGTTGGCGTGCTTCCGAAATATTTTCACCCAAATCCAGGGTCAGTTTCAGCAGTTTGTCCGCGCCTTCAACCGCTTCCGCCTTGACGATTTGGGCGATGCGCAGATCAACCTTGGCAAAATCAGCATATTCGATCTCGTCGGCGATCGCTTCCGGGGCCTCCGCCTGTGGCGAGTCGGTATCACTTTCCGCCGGTTCCCTGGCCTTGGCGTCGTGGGACTTTTCCAGGGCAAGCTCCGCCTTGGTGGCGGTCAGCATGGCGTCAATCTTGTCTTTATCCACCCGCGACATCAGCGGATGAAAGTCATTGATGCGGTGATCCAGCAACAGATCGGAGCGATCGTCCCAGCTTTGGGGTCCGATATTCAGGAACAGTTCGGAATGGGTGGCGGTGGAGGGCAGCACCGGCCGCAGGTACACCATCAGTATTCGAAACAGGTTGAGGCCCAGTGAGCATACCAGTTGGACAGTATGCTTCTGATCGCTCCGCTTCATCAGGGCCCAGGGTTTCTCGCTGTCGATGTATTGATTGGCGCTATCCGCCAGTGCCATGATCTCACGGATTGCCTTGCCGAATTCCAGGTTTTCATAGTGGCTTGCAATGCTGTCGCCCGCGTCGATAAACTGCTCGATCATCTCGGGTTCCGCGCAATTTTCCGACAACTGGCCGCTGAAATGCTTGTTGATAAAGCCTGCGCAGCGACTCGCAATGTTGACCACCTTGCCGACCAGGTCGGAATTTACCCGTTGGGCGAAGTCGTTCAGGTTGAGGTCGAAATCCTCGGTCGTGTTGCCGAGCTTGGCGGCGAAATAGTAGCGCAGGTATTCCGGATGCAGGTAACTAAGGTAGGTGCGGGCCTTGATGAAGGTGCCCCGGGATTTGGACATCTTCTTGCCGTCGACTGTCAGGAAGCCGTGCGCATGCACTGCCGTCGGGGTACGGAAATCCGCGCAACTGAGCATTGCCGGCCAGAACAGGGCATGAAAATTGATAATATCCTTGCCGATGAAGTGATGCAGTTCCGCGGTAGAGCCTTCGTCCCAGTATTCATTGAAATTGAGGTCGTTACGCGCATCGCAGAGGTTCTTGAAACTGGCCATGTAGCCGATGGGAGCGTCCAGCCAGACATAAAAGTATTTCTGGTCACTATTGGGGATCTGGAAGCCGAAATACGGTACATCGCGACTGATATCCCATTCCTGCAATCCGCCGTCGAGCCACTCCTGTAACTTGTTGGCGACCGATTCCTGCAGTGTGCCACTGCGTGTCCAGTCCTTGAGCATCTCGGTAAATTCCGGCAGCTTGAAGAAGTAATGTAGCGATTCCCGGGGCACCGGCGTGGCGCCGGAAATCGCCGAAACGGCGTCAATCAGTTCACTGGGACTGTAAGTCGCACCACAGGATTCACAATTGTCGCCATACTGGTCGGGCGTTTTGCAACGTGGGCACGTGCCCCTGATAAAGCGA
Source organism: uncultured Pseudomonadales bacterium (assembly GCA_947258895.1). The sequence continues at coordinate 18,271 of CAMYKE010000005.1, forward strand.
TCGGCGAGGAACATCTCCTTCTCCGGATCGTAGGCCTGGGTGATGGGCCGCTC
>CAMYKE010000005.1:18337-19517 GCA_947258895.1 uncultured Pseudomonadales bacterium
AGCCCCGATGCAGGGCGCATTTGTAGATCAGCCGGGATAACTCTTTGTTCTCCCGCGAGTGGGTGGTGTAGTAGTTATCGAAATCGATACTGAAATCGTCGAAATCTTCCACATGCTGGCGGTGCACCCGCTCGATCAGGGCCTCGGGGGTAATTCTCTGTTCCTCGGCCTTGAGCATGATGGCGGTACCGTGGGCGTCATCCGCACAGACATAGGTGCATATTTCCCCGCGCTGGCGTTGAAAACGAACCCAGATATCGGTCTGGATATACTCCAGCAGGTGGCCAAGATGGATCGGCCCATTGGCATAGGGCAGCGCGCTGGTGACGAGAATTTTGCGTGGTGGTCTGGACATGGATACTAACGCCGCCGGGTTTCAAGGTTGAGGGGTGCAATTCGCCACGGTTTTCGCATGGGTACCAGGCCATTGCCCAAGGGTAAGGGCCCGGAGGCGGAGATTGTACCGAAATATTGGCAGCGGGTTAATACAAACCCGGATTTTTCCCTGGCCTCCACGGCTCGTTTCCCGTGCCCCGGGAGGTAGTACCCCGTCCACTTGCTAATTGCGGCTTGCGTTGGTGTGCCAGCGTCCATGGTCATCGTTGCGCGGTACCGGTTTTGCAATGAACCTTGGATTTTTCCGCCGCGTACCCATAACATGCATACCCTGATCCGGTTTGAACAGAATACTACCGACTCCCTGAATACGCGGACGCATTATGACTGAACTGACCCAGGCGGATGTCGAGCAGCGCCTACGCCAATTCCCCGACCCGTACCTCAACATGGACTATGTTTCCCTGGGCGCGGTACGCTCGATCTCTGTCGAGCCGCAACAGATCCGCGTCCAGGTGACCCTGGATTACCCGGCCGCCGGTATGCGCGCCACCCTTGTCGAAGGGTTGCAGGCGACCCTGGCGGAAGTTGCCGGTGGCAGGGAGATTGCGATCGAACTGGATTGGGATATCGGTGCGCAACAGCCGACCAGGAATCTGCAGGCGTTGGGCGAAGTGAAAAATATTATCGCCGTGGCCTCCGGCAAGGGCGGAGTCGGCAAGTCCACGACCGCGGTCAATCTCGCACTGGCGTTGCAGGCCGAGGGCGCGCAGGTGGGGATCCTGGATGCTGACATCTATGGACCCAGCCAGTCCATTATGCTCGGCGTTGCGGAGAACACCCG
>CAMYKE010000006.1 GCA_947258895.1 uncultured Pseudomonadales bacterium
AAAGAATATCTTGTCCTCCGGTGCGATACCGTGCAACGCCATATAACCGGCGATCTTATCCACGGCGTTGTGCCGTCCCACGTCCTCCATGTACAGCAGCGGGCGATCCCGCTCGCACAGCACGCAACCATGGATCGCGCCGGCTTTCAGATACAGGCTGGGTTGGTGGTTAATCTTGCGGAACAGGGTATACAGCCAGGAAGTGTGGAGGCGCACACTGGTGTCCAGGGTCACGGCTTCGAAACTGGACATCACGTCGCCGAACAGGGTGCCCTGGGCGCAGCCGGACGTCTTCACCTTCTTTTTCAGGGTGTGTTCGAAACTGGACTCCCGTGCGGTGCGCACCACCACCACTTTCAGGTCCTCGTGGTATTCGATCCCGGTGACCTCGTCATCGGCCTTCAACAGGTTCTGGTTCAACAGGAAGCCCAGCGCCAATTCCCGGGGATGGTCTCCAATCGTCATCAGGGTGATCACTTCCTGGCCGTTCAGGAACAAGGTCAGGGGGCGCTCCTCGATGACATCGATGGTAACCGGGTCGCCGTGCTGGTCCGTGCCAGACAGCTCCCGAGTCAGCCGCGCATCGGACACATCGGGCGTGACGCGAAACTCATCCATCTACACGTTCGGGGCCGGGGACACCGTATCCGCCTTGTTCAGGCGCACGGCGCAGTACTTGACTTCGGCGATCTTGCCAAACGGATCCAGCGCCGGATTGGTAAGGAGGTTCGCCGCGCTCTCCGCATAACAGAACGGCATGAATACCATCCCCGGTGCAATCGTCTCATCTACCCGGGCCCTGAGCTCGATACTACCGCGGCGCGTTTCCAGCCTGACCCGATCGCCGGGCTCGATACCATAGCGCTCCATCTGCTGCCGGTTCATGGCGACCACGGCTTCGGGCTCCAGGTCGTCCAGTGCCTGCGAGCGCCGAGTCATGCTCCCGGTGTGCCAGTGCTCCAGAATACGCGCAGTGGAGAGTACCAGCGGATAGTGCTCATCAGGTTGCTCATCGGGTGGCAAGATCGCCGCCGGCACCAGCACGCCCTTGCCGGTCGGCGTGGGAAAACCGTCGCCGAACACCACGTCAATGCCGGGATGATCCGGGGCGGGACAGGGATACATCACCACCCCCTCCCGCTCCAGCCGCTGCCAGGTAATGTTATCCAGCGAGCCCATCGCCTGCTTCATCTCCGCAAACACATCGCGCGGGTGCTCGTACTTCCATTCCAGGCCCATGCGCCGCGCAATCTCCCGCGTAATCCACCAGTCCGGCCGGGCCTCGCCGGGCAACGGTAGTGCCTGGCGCCCCAACTGCAGCTGGCGATTGGTATTGGTCACACTGCCATCCTTTTCCGGCCAGGCGGACGCCGGCAGCACGACATCGGCATAAATCGCCGTTTCCGTCAGGAACAGGTCCTGCACCACCAGGTGCTCAAGCCTGGATAGCGATTCACGGACATGATTGGTATCTGGGTCAGACATCGCGGGGTTTTCGCCCATGATGTACATGCCCTTGATGTCCCCGACCTTGACCGCATTCATGATTTCGACCACGGTCAAACCCGGCTGGTCATCGAGTTCCGCCTGCCACAGTGTCTCCAGCTTGTGTTTGCTCGGTTCATCCGTGACCGGGTGATAATCGGGAAATACCATCGGAATCAGCCCGGCGTCGGAGGCCCCCTGCACGTTGTTCTGGCCACGCAACGGATGCAGTCCGGAACCGGGCCGGCCGACGTGCCCGGTCATCAGCGCCAGCGATATGAGACAGCGCGCATTGTCCGTGCCATGGGTATGCTGGGCGATGCCCATGCCCCAGAAAATCATCGCCGCATCTGCCCCCGCGTAGAGTCGCGCCACCGCGCGGATGGTATCCGCATCGATGCCGCAGATCGATGCCATCTCCTCCGGCGGGTAGTTTGCCAGGTGCGCCTTGAGCTGGTCGAATCCCAGCACCCGCTCATCGATATAGTCCTGGCTATACAACCCCTCCTCGACGATGACATGCATGATCGCATTGAGCAGGCTAACGTCGGTCCCTGGGTTGAACTGCAACATATGGGTGGCATGTTTCTTCATCGTGAGGCCTCGTGGGTCCATCACAATCAGCTTGGTTCCATGCCTGGCCGCACGCTTGAAGAACGTCGCCGCGACCGGGTGATTGACCTCGGGATTACAGCCGATGAGGATCGCCACGTCGGCATTATCCACCTCCATAAACGAGGCGGACACCGCTCCGGAGCCGATACCCTCCATCAGTGCCGCCACCGACGAGGCATGGCACAGACGCGTACAATGATCCACGTTATTAGAGCCAAAACCGGTGCGGATGAGCTTCTGGAACAGGTAGGCCTCTTCGTTGGAACACTTCGCCGACCCGAAGCCCGCCAGCGCCCGCTTGCCATCGCGGTCGCGAATGGTCTTCAGGCCCGCGGCTGCGACATCCAGCGCTTCCTCCCAGCTGGCCTCGCGAAAATGCGTGAGGGGATTGGCGGGGTCAAACTCCGGCGCAACGTCCTTGGCGACGCCGGTTTTACGGATCAGTGGTTTGGTGAGCCGATCCGGATGGCGAACGTAATCAAAGCCGAAGCGGCCCTTGACGCACAGGCGATTGCGATTGGCCGGGCCGCTGGCACCGGTCACATACAGGATCTGATCATCCTTGATATGGTAGTCGATCTGGCAACCCACGCCGCAATAGGGGCAGACGCTGCTGACGGTGCGGTCCGGCCCGGCCCCGGGATCGAATATGCCGACGCCCGCGGCATCCACCAGGGTCTTGGGTAGCAATGCGCCGGTGGGACAGGCCTGCACGCATTCGCCACACCCGACACAGGTGGACTCGCCCATCGGGTCGCCCATATCGAACACGATTTCGGCAGCGCTGCCGCGCCTGGCCAGACCGATGACATCGTTCACCTGCACGTCCCGGCAGGCATGCACACAGCGCTGGCAGAGGATGCAGGCGTCCAGGTTGACGGCAATCGCCGGATGGCTCAGGTCCGCGGCAGGCGCGGGTCTGCCGGTAAAGCGGCTGCTGGTCGTGTCCAGCGCCTCAGCCCAATGCCATAACTCCGAGTTTTTGTCGTGACTGTCGGCCTGTGCGGGTTGGCTCGATAGCAGCAATTCCATCACCATCCTGCGGGATTTTTGCGCGCGACTGGATGCCGCGCTGCGTACCTGCATGCCTTCGACAGGGTAGCGCATGCAGGACGCCGCCAACGCCCGCTCGCCCTCTATTTCGACGACGCACACCCGACAGTTCCCGGTGCCACCATAATCGGCAGCACTGGAATAACACAGCTGCGGAATCGGCTCGACCGAGCCCCCATGGCGTCGCGCCGCCTCCAGGATGGTCTCGCCCGGGAGCGCTTCGAGCTGCTGGTCGTCGAGGGAAAATTTGATGGGTAACTGCTGCGCCATGATCAAACCTCCGCCTGATCGGTAGCAATGAGGTGGGCGGCGAAGTACGAACGGGCGCTGTCGAAGGGATTCGCCGCGGCCTGGCCCAGCCCGCAAATGGAGGCATCGCGCAGTACCTGGCTGAGGTCATCCAGCAGTTCATCGTCCCAGTCGCCGCGCTCCAACAGGCGCACCACTTCCGCTGTCCCGTCACGGCAGGGGGTACACTGGCCGCAACTCTCATCGGCGAAGAAGCGCATCAGATTCAGCACTACTTCCCGGATATCATCCTGCTTCGAAAACACCACAATGGCGGCGGAACCGATAAAGCAACCGTGTTTTTCCAGTGCGCCAAAATCCAGCGGCAGGTCGGCCATGCTTGCCGGAAGGATGCCACCCGATGCGCCACCCGGCAAATAGCCGAACAATTGATGCCCTGCCGCCATGCCACCGCAATAATCGTCCAGTAACCGCTGCAGGGTAATTCCGGCCGGCGCAATCTTCACCCCGGGCTCGGCGACACGCCCCGATACGGAATAGCTGCGCAAACCCTTGCTGCCATTTGCGCCGCGGGAGGCAAACCATTGCGCGCCACGCTCCAGGATCGCCGGCACCCAGTAGAGTGTCTCGACATTGTTGACCAGGGTTGGTTTTCCGAACAGACCCACCTCGGCGACATAGGGCGGGCGCTGGCGCGGGTAGCCACGCTTGCCCTCGATCGACTCGATCATGGCGGATTCTTCGCCACAAATATAGGCGCCGGCGCCGCGCCGCAGCTGGACATAATCGGTCGCAATGAGCCCGGCGCATTCGAGGGCGCCCAGCTCCGTCTGCAGAATCTGGTGCACGGCGGGGTATTCATCCCGCAGGTAGATATAGACCGTCTCTGCTTCCACCGCCCAGGCGCCAATCAACATGCCTTCCAGGAACTGGTGGGGCTTGCTCTCCAGGAAATAGCGATCCTTGAAGGTACCCGGCTCGCCCTCATCGGCATTCACCGCCAGCAGCCGAGGGCCGGCGTGCTGGCGCACCAGCTGCCACTTGGTTGCGGCGGGAAATCCGGCGCCGCCCATCCCGCGGAGGCCCGATTCCTCAAGTTGTTCGTTCACCGCCGCCAGGCTCAGGCCACCGTTCCGACATTCTCGCAGTATGGCGTAGCCGCCAGCGGCAACGTAGTCGGCATAGGACTGGTAGGCAGGGATCACGGGGGAAAAGTCGCGGCCGGCAATCACCGACTGCACCGCCGCGACGCTGGCATGATCCGCGTGGCGGTGACCCACCTCGGCCACCGGCGCCGTGGCGCAGCGACCCATGCATGGCGCCCGCACGACCCTCACCTGCGCCGGATCGAGCTGCTCCGCTAGCGCTCGTTGTAACCCGGCGGCGCCCCGCAGCTGGCAGGTAATGCCGTCACATACGCGCACGGTCAAGGGTGCCGGGGCGGCATCGCCGTCCTTGATAATTTCGAAGTGAGCATAGAACGATGCGACTTCGTAGACCGCTGCCATGGGCAGGTTAACCATGTCCGCGAGTGCCGCCAAATGGGCGCTGGACAGGCCGCCGTAGTGATCCTGGATCAGATGCAGGTACTCTATCAACAGCTCGCGATGAAGCTCGTGGCGAGGCAACAGCGTGGCAATTTCCTGGCGTGCATCCGGGCTGACCTGGCGACCCCGATTTTGCATCCTGCCCCTGGCTACTCCCCTACCCGGATGTCGTCGCTTCACCAGTATTGCCCTCGAAATAAAAAACACCGCCGGATTGCGCCGGCAGACCGGTCAAGCCGATGTAGCCAGCGTTGCAATTCCCGGCGTTGTACTGATCGTCGCAACGGCGGCTGGCTGACACCTGAACCTGAACCCGCACCCCCTCAACCACCCGTTGCATTCATGAAGCGCAATATTTGCGGCTCCCCGGCCAGTTCAAAATGATGCCGCTCGGGCTTGATCCGCAGGGCATCAACGATAGCTTCGGCCAGCCGGTCGCGATCCCCGGGATAACCCCTGACCACGGCTTTCAGGTCTACCGAATGCTCGTTACCCAGGCACAGCAGCAAACGCCCTTCCACCGTCAGCCGGACCCGGTTACAACTGGCACAAAAATTTTCACTATGTGGCGAGATAAAGCCGATCTTCGTCCCGCAACCCGGCATTCGCCAGTAGCGAGAAGGACCGCCAGTAGTTTCCTCGCTAGGCTGCAACGGATACTTTCGTGCAATCGTCTCGCGTAACTCCTGGCTGGATACAAATTCCTCGGCGCGGTCGTGTTCCGCGATGACGCCCAGCGGCATCTCCTCGATGAACGATATATCCAGGTCGCGGGCAACGGCATAGTCGACCAGGTCGATCACCTCCGCCTCGTTGCGTCCCCTGAGGACCACGGCATTGATCTTGATGCGGTGAAAATTACAGGCCCTGGCGGCCTCGATACCGGCCAGTACCTGCTGCAACTCGCCGGTGCGTGTCAGGCGCTTGAAAGTATCCGGGCGCAGGCTGTCGACACTGACGTTCAGTCGTTTCACCCCGGTGATTTCCCTGCCAAACTGATCGACCAGTTGTCCGCTCAACACCCTGCACCCCGCTCTCCGCAGTTGCGCTGCGGCGCTTCCTCTTGCTGCGGCTCTTTATTTCGCCGAGACTCTTCACCACGCTGCAGCCCTGGCCCCCAGCTAGCGAGCCGCGCCTGGTCCGCGCCACGGGCATCCAGCCAGCGTGCCTTGCCATCGGCGACCTCCTGTTTCCAGATCGGTGCGGTTGTTTTTAGCGCATCCATCAGGAATTCGCAGGCGGCAAAGGCGTCTGCGCGGTGGGCGCTGTTTACGCCAACAAAAACAATCTGGTCTTCGGGTTTCAACTTGCCTACCCGGTGGATAATGCGCACATTGATGATATCCCAGCGCGCCGCTGCCTGTGCCACCAGGTCCGCTAATACCTGCTCGGTCATTCCCGGATAATGTTCGAGGTAGAGGCCGGTGACGGCCGCAGTGTCGTTGCGATCACGCACCAGGCCGCTAAAGGTTACGATGGCTCCGATCCGGGGTGCGTCCCTGCGCAACGCGCGGTATTCATTCGCAAGGTTGAAATCTTCCTGCTGCACCGAGATCATGACACGCCTAGCCCCCGGTCACCGGTGGTAAAAAAGCGATTTCATCACCGGCACCCAGCGGACTGTCGCGTTTCACCAGTACCTTGTTGACGGCAACGGATACGCTCGGGTCGGTAAGAGTCCGGCGCCATAGTTCGCCACGCGCAGCGAGTTCGCTGATCAGTTGCTCCAGGCTAGTACAGGGTTGCTCGGGTGAAAAACGTTCGCCGCTGCAACCGAGGTCATCACGCAAGCGAGCGAGGTAGCGCAATTGAAATTCCATCAGTTGGTCTCGGCAGATACCCAGTGACCCGACTTGCCGCCCTTCTTTTCGACCAGGCATAACTGCTCGATAACCATTCCCCGGTCAACCGCCTTGCACATATCATACAGCGTTAACGCCGCTACCGAAGCTGCGGTCAGAGCTTCCATTTCAACTCCGGTCTTGCCGCTGACTTTACAGGTGGCTCGAATTTCCATGGTCGAATTGGCGGTATCCGGAACGAGGTCAACCACCACCGAACTCAATAACAGCGGATGACACATCGGAATCAGGTCCCAGCACTTTTTTGCCGCCTGAATGCCGGCGATACGGCAGGTAGCCATGACGTCGCCCTTGGGGGTCTTGCCGCCGCGAATCAAATCCAGCGTGGCGGGCAGCATCCGCACCCGCGCTTGCGCGGTGGCTTCCCTGCGGGTCTCGTCCTTGGCGCCCACATCCACCATATTGGCGTGACCCTGGGCATCAATATGAGTTAGATTATCCATAAATTATAAATTCTAACTAATTGTTTAACATAAAAATGTGGAACTACCAGACAGGAAAACAGGTACCCTCGCCATTATAGTAACACCACCGGTATGCAACTTAAACTGACCTGAATCAATAGTGGCGGATGGATGCGGCAGGCACCGTTACGGAAGGCTCAATACCCTGGCAAGAGAGATAAGGAAAACAGCGGCTTGACGCTACTCGTGGCAAAAAAAAGGCTGGGTTAGAAAGCAACCCAGCCCGATTCTAGGGGGAGGAGAAAAAAGCTATGAGAACTTTTGGTGCCGGAAAGACATCTGCTGCCATACCAACACCGAACGTTTCATGTAGTAATGGACCGAGCGCCTACCCTATAGTTCAACCCTATCGTGAAAAATAGTATTTTTTTTAGAAATCGGGTCACATGGGGCGTCTTCGCCTGCGGCTGAACGACAATTTTGCGCCGTTGAAAGTGCAATTTCAGCGGGCGAAAGTCCTCTGTGACAGACGTTGCAAACACCAGTTCCAGTCTGCTACATAACATTAACAATCTTCGCTAACTGCCTATAGAAAATATAAAAAAGGTGCAAGTACCCTCGCGGGAAGCACGCCGGGGCCATCACCCTCTATTCCAAAAGCGGCTAACAAGCGACGGATTTATGAAAAGAAAATAATTCCCCCCGACCCAATATAACGTTTATCTTGATAGTCATGCTGATGCCTCCCCGTCGTCTATTGAATTCCCCACCAGAGAAAAGTTCCCCCCACCCAAACCCGGAGACTGTTGTTTAGTGTCTCTTCAATCTCGTAAACTTCAAGGATCGTGCCTATGAAATCGCAAAAGCGGGATACCAGCCTGCGTGCATACAAAAAAGGTTACCAAGCCGGGCTATCCGGTAAATCTAACGAAGCGTGCCCGAACAGCCATGAGCCAGAGCGCCAGCAGTGGATGATCGGATGGCGTGAGGGCCACCAGGATAACCTGGACGGCCTCACCGGTATCGCCAGCGTACCCAAACTGATTCGAATGACCCACTAGCCTGATCGGTTAGTCACTACAGGCCCACACCTCGTGTGGGCCTTTTCATCGCAACCTGTTTTTTCTCCTGCCCCGCCTGGCTTACGGCTAGCCTGGGCGCGCTGCCTGATTTCCGACTGAATGCCGGGTTCCTAAAGCCAATCAATAGCGGATATTTTTCCTGGGCCCCCAAAACACTATATAGTTGCACCTTTAGCCTGCTGGGCGATGCTGGACCGCTACCACAGCGCTCGGCAGCCCTGGTACCTATTACTCGTAATCACACACGCATATCGGAGACCCCAATGAAAACACGTGCAGCCATCGCCTTTGCCCCGGGCAAGCCCCTGGAAATCGCCGAGGTTGATTTGGAAGGCCCTGAAGCTGGAGAAGTGCTCGTTGAAATAAAGGCCACCGGGGTATGTCACACCGACGCCTTTACGCTGTCAGGAGATGACCCGGAGGGTGCCTTTCCGGCAATCCTGGGCCATGAGGGAGCTGGCATCGTGCAATCCGTTGGCGCCGGCGTAAAGTCGGTCAAGCCCGGAGACCACGTGATTCCACTGTACACCCCGGAATGCCGCGAGTGTACTTTTTGCCTGCATCCAAAAACCAACCTGTGCCAGGCAATACGGACTACCCAGGGCCAGGGCCTGATGCCCGATGGCAGCAGCCGCTTTTCGCTGGACGGCAAGCCCTTGTTGCACTACATGGGCTGCTCGACCTTCTCCAACTATACGGTGCTGCCGGAAATCGCGGTCGCAAAAATCCGCGATGATGCGCCCTTGGACGAGGTCGGCTATATCGGTTGCGGAGTGACCACCGGCGTCGGGGCAGTCGCGTTTGAAGCCCGGGTCGAAGCGGGTTCCAATGTGGTGGTCTTCGGGCTGGGAGGCATCGGCCTCAATGTAATCCAGGGCGCGCGAATGGTGGGCGCCAGCAAGATCATCGGTATCGACCTCAATGAAAACAAAGTGCCGTTGGCCCGCCGGTTTGGCATGACTGACTTTATCAACCCCGGTGATGTCGATGATATTGTGGCGACTATTTGTGATCTGACTGACGGTGGCGCAGACTACAGTTTTGAGTGCATCGGCAACGTGACCACCATGCGCCAGGCGCTGGAATGTTGCCACAAAGGCTGGGGCGAGTCTTATATCATTGGCGTGGCCGGTGCCGGGCAGGAAATATCAACCCGCCCCTTCCAGTTGGTTACCGGACGATCCTGGAAGGGCACCGCGTTTGGAGGGGCACGCGGACGTACCGATGTACCGAAAATTGTTGACTGGTACATGGATGGAAAAATAAACATCGATGACCTGATCACGCACACCATGCCGCTGGATGAGATCAATACCGCGTTTGACCTCATGCACGCGGGCAAGAGTATTCGCTCGGTCGTTTTGTACTAGCCGCGTGCCGACTGGAGCCCTGGCAACATGAACCTGAATCGAATAGCGGCAAGCACCTGTTTCGGTGGCCGGCAAATGCGCTTCAACCACACCGCAAGCAGTCTGGACTGCCAGATGACTTTCTCGATTTACCTGCCGCCGCAAGCCGATCAGCGCGCGGTGCCATTGATCTACTGGTTGTCGGGTTTGACCTGCACCGACGAAAACTTCATGCAAAAAGCAGGCGCGCAGCGCTATGCCGCCGAACATGGCGTGGCAATTGTTACCCCCGATACCAGTCCGCGCGGCACCGACGTCGCCGCTGACCCGGAGGGCGGCTGGGACTTTGGCCTCGGCGCCGGCTTTTATCTGAATGCGACGCAACCGCCCTATCGCCAGCACTATCAAATGTACGATTATGTTACGCTGGAACTGCCGCAACTGCTGGCAACACACTTTCCGGTCGACCCGCAGCGCGTCTCGATCATGGGTCACTCCATGGGCGGCCACGGCGCTTTGACGATCGCGCTAAAAAACCCCGACGCATATAAGGCCGTATCGGCGTTCTCCCCGATCTGCAATCCGTGCAATTGCCCGTGGGGCCAGAAAGCCTTCAGCGGATACCTGGGTGACGATTTGCAGGCCTGGAAGGCGCATGATGCCTGTGAGCTGATCCGTGGCGGAACCGCAGTCCGGCTGCAGTTACTGGTAGACCAGGGTAGCGCCGACGATTTCCTGGAATCCCAACTGCACACCGCCGCCTTGGCGCAGGCATGTGAGGCAACCGGCCTGCCGCTCTCGCTGCGCATGCGAGAGGGGTACGATCATAGCTATTTTTTCATCGCAACCTTTATCGGCGAGCATATCGCCTACCATGCCTCCGCCCTCATGAGCTGACAGGCAACCCCTCGATGATGTCACCAACCAGGCCGGGGCCGCGATAGATAAATCCCGTATACACCTGTACCAGGCTCGCCCCGGCTGCGAATTTGGCTCGTGCGGATGCCGCATCGGCAATTCCCCCGACACCGATAATGGGTATTTCACCACCCAGCTCCCGCGCCAGGATAGCGACCGTGCGGGTCGACTGGTCCTGCAACGGCAGGCCGCTGAGGCCGCCCGCTTCCTGCGCAAACGGGGAGTCCTCGACGCCGGCCCGGGAAATGGTGGTATTGGTGGCGATTACCCCGTCGATCTGATGCTCCAGCAACGCCGCCGCCAGCAGCGCAGCATCATCCCCGGACATATCGGGCGCAACCTTCACCACGACCGCTTTATAGCGCCCGCAAGCGTCCGCCAGCCGCGCTTGTTCCTGCTTTATTCCGGCCAACAGGGTTTGCAGTGAATCGCCAAACTGCAGGTCTCGCAATCCGGGGGTATTGGGCGACGAGATATTCACAGTGATATAGCTCGCATGGGCATACACCTTGCGCATGCAGGTGAGGTAATCCCCCAGTGCCTGCTCTACCGGGGTATCGAAATTCTTGCCTATGTTGATGCCCAGGATGCCGCCAAAACGACTCCCCCGTACCCGCTCGACCAGATAGTCGACGCCCTTGTTATTGAACCCCATGCGATTGATGATCGCGCCCTGCCGGGTTAGCCGAAACAGCCGCGGTCCGGGGTTCCCGGGTTGCGGTCGCGGCGTGGTGGTGCCAATTTCGATAAAGCCAAACCCGAGTGCCGCAAGACCATCGATATAATCGCCGTTTTTATCCAGCCCCGCGGCCACCCCCACCGGATTAGGGAAATCCAGTCCCAGCACCCGGGTAGGCGCACTCCGCGCCGGGGGCCAGAACAGCCGCGACAGGCCCAGCTTGCCGGAAACGTTAATTGCCCCCAGGCCCACCGCGTGCGCTGTCTCCGGTGGCAACAGGAACAGCAACTTGTTCAGTAACGGGTAACTCATGGGCAGTATTCTGGTGGATTTCAGGATGCGCGATTATACGGCATGTCCGCTCGTCATCGGGAGGTGATTTTACGGATCGATTGAAATTTGCGATGCGCATCAAACTCGATTTCGAACCTGCCGGAAATCCCCTCGCGGGTAATAAAGCGCTGCAGGATATTGCAGGGAAACCGCACCACTTGACCATTCTCGGCCCGGGCTACAACCTCCTTTGCCAGGCCTTGATAGTGGGCCAGCCAGGTTTCCGCAGGGATATCCAGCTTAATGGTTAGCGAGTGCACGAAATGGTAGCGGCCGTCTTTCTCGATCACCAAAACAAAAGGGCACCAGGTAAACCGGGTGCCCTTATATTCCTGATTTGCGCGCGTTGCGCTCGCTGCGCCTGACTGAGCGGAAAGGCTCGCAGTAATGCCGCCAGGTAACTACTCTTTCACCAGCGAGACGTCATATGCGCCGGCTTCGCGCGCCTGGTCGGCAATCCGAACCAGCATGGTCGCCTTGGCTTTCTCCGCGGCCTGAATAATAACGGGAGCATCGGCGGCTTCCGCCAGTTTACGCTGGATATTGGCCCGTACTGCACGGATATCGATACGCCGCCCCTCCATCATGATCTCGCCATTTTCACCAACCGATACCAAAACGGTTACATTTTCCTCGTTCGGTGGTGCATCAGAGGAATCGGGACGATTCAGTTCGATACCCTGTTCCTTTACAAAGGAAGCCGTGACAATGAAAAAGATCAACATGATGAACACGACGTCCAGCATCGGGGTTAAATCGATATCACCGCTATCATCCTCGTGCGACTTGAATCTTGCTCTACTCATGAATTATTCCTCGTTCGCGCCACGCCAATTACCCATGAGGCAACGCCGGCTGGTTTCGAATCTGTTGTAATTTATTTTATCAACTCAAGAGAGTATTGATTGTGGCAGCGCCCTTTGTACCTGCCGCGGCACAATACAGTTATTATAGTAGTCTGCTTGCGCTGCCTATCGTATCACTAGAGCGCGCGCGGACAAATACTTATACCAAATTTTTTTAAGACACTACGCGCACCTGACGGGGTGGCTAGCTGCCTGAACTTGCCTTCGCCAATGTCGCAAGCTCCCGCATGGCGACGGAGTACAGCGCCAGATCAGGATCCCCGCCTCGCTGAAATTCGGTTTGCAAACTACGCCAGCGTCGCAACGATCCCTCGTAAATGTCAAGCCACTGCGCCATTGCCTCGTCGATATCACCCGGTTCTTCGGTCTTTCGTTCTACCAGTGACTGGGTCAAGGCGCGGGTTTGGGCGTCCAGCTCATCCCGAAAGGTATCACGTGCCATCTGGTGCCAGTGATTATGTATGTCTATCTTGTTGATCTGTTCGCGGAACTGGTCGAGGTTAAGTTCGCTCGAAACCAGCACGAAGGCGCGATACACCCGTTCGATACCAGTGCCAGTGGCTTCGCTGACTTCTGCAATATCAAGCGCAAAAAAGATCATGCGCGTAATCGCGACCTGCGTCGCCAGCTCGGCGGGTACGTTGGCTTTGGTTAATTTATGCTCCATTTCCTGCCAACCGGCCTGCCGGTCCTTAACGTCCGTTCCCGGTATCAGCTCGCGCAAACTGGCCACGCCCGACTGATAACGGGCAATCGTCTCAGCAACATCGACACCGTCCCCCCGCTGCTTGAGGAACCAGCGCACCGCCTGCTGCATCAAGCGCACAATTTCGGTTAGCATTTCGAGCTGCAGTTTGGCCGGCACCTGGTTGTCGAGATCCTCGACAGACTCCCAAACCTCCTGTAGACCGAAGATATCCCGCGCCATTACAAAAGCGGCAACTACCTCGCCCAGACTGGCGCCAGTGAAATCCTGGGTGCGCCACGCGAAGGTGATACCCAGCGTGTTGACGACCTCATTCGCCAACTGGGTCGCAATGATTTCGCGGCGTAACTGGTGAGCGTAGATTTCATCCTTGAAGCGTTTACGCAAATAAGGCGGGAATGCCGTTTCAATCACCCGACTGAGATAGCTATCTGCGCTCACCGTCGTGTCAACAAGGCGCTCTTTCAGGTCGGCTTTGGCGTAGGAAGTCAGCACGGATAACTCCGGCCGAGTCAGACCCTTGCCTGCCTTGATGCGTTCCACCAGTTCTTCCTCGCCGGGCAAAAACTCCAGTTCCCGATTTAGCTTGCCCTGCGCAACCAGATCGCTCATAAAGCGCCGCTGGTTGCTCACCTTCGTTAGCGCAGCACGCTCGGCGATACTGATCGCCTGTACCTGTCGATAATTATTCAGCAACACCAAATCAGCCACCTCAGCTGTCATTGTGGACAGGATTCGGTTACGCTGCTTTACGGTCAATTTCTCCGCGTCTACCAGGGTATCGAGCAGGATTTTGATGTTCACCTCATGATCCGAGCAGTCAACGCCGGCGGCATTATCGATAAAGTCGGTATTGATCGCGCCGCCGTGCAGGGCAAACTCGATGCGCCCCAGTTGCGTTGCACCCAGGTTGCCGCCCTCACCAATGACCTGCGCCTGAACGTCTATGCCGTTTACGCGAATTGCATCGTTGGCACGGTCACCAACATCCTCGTCAGATTCGGATGTGGCTTTCACGTAGGTACCGATACCGCCGTTCCAGATCAGGTCTACCTTCGATTTCAGGATCGTTTGCAGCAGCGCGTTCGGGGTTAACTTGGCGTCTTTGATACCGAAACGCTTCTTCATTTCGGCGCTGATTGGGATCGATTTCGCGGTACGCTGGAATACTCCCCCGCCCTTTGAGATCAGGTCCTCGTCATACTCCGACCAACCCGACTGGGACGCCTTGAACAGCCGCTGTCGCTCGGCAAAACTTTTCGCGGGATCGGGATCGGGATCAATGAATATGTGCAGGTGATTGAAGGCTGCCACCAGTTTGATGTGCTCGGATAGCAACATGCCATTGCCAAATACATCACCTCCCATGTCGCCGATCCCGACCACTGTAAAGTCGGTTTCCTGGATATTGAGGGCGCGTTCGCGAAAGTGGCGTTGCACTCCCACCCAGCCGCCGCGCGCTGTGATCCCCATGCCTTTATGGTCATATCCCTGACTACCGCCGGACGCAAATGCATCGCCGAGCCAAAACCCGTAATCCTTGGCCAGGGCGTTGGATATATCCGAGAACGTTGCCGTACCCTTGTCCGCGGCCACCACCAGATACGGATCGTCTTCGTCATGGCGCACCACGTCAGGGGGTGGGACTACCTTTTCCTGCTTGAGGTTGTCGCTGATATCCAGCAAACCACTAATAAAAGTCTTGTAACTGCTGATACCTTCCTCCCGGAATGCGCTCCTGTCGCTGATCGCACTGGCACGCTTGGCGATGAAACCACCCTTGGCTCCGACCGGTACGATTACCGCATTCTTCACCTGCTGCGCCTTAACCAGCCCCAGCACCTCGGTACGATAATCTTCCACCCGGTCCGACCAGCGCAGCCCGCCCCGCGCCACTTTGCCGCCGCGCAAATGAACACCCTCTACTTGCTCCGCATAGACGAAGATCTCGAACATCGGTACCGGTAACGGCACCGCAGGAATCAGGCGCGGCGCAAACTTGAAGGACATATACACCTTCGGTTCACCCTGCTGGTCCTTTTGGAAGTAGTTGGTGCGCAGCATCGCCTTGCACAATTCCAGGTAGCGTCGCAATACCAGGTCCTCGGAAAGGCTGTCGACGCTATCGAGCAGTGCCAGGCACCTGGTTTCAATGTCGGCCAGGCGAGTGTCGCGCTGTTTGGCCGAGAGTCCCGAATGCGGGTCAAACTTGGTCTTAAAGTAATCGACGGCAAGGACGGTGTAGTCGATATTATTCAGGAAGGTATCGGTCATAAATTCACGGCTAAGGCCCAGCTTGATCTGCTTCAGGTACCTCGCACAGGCACGCACCAGCATCACCTCACGCCAATCGAGGTCAGCAGCCAGCACCAACCGATTGAAACAATCATTCCCCGCCACACCGTTCCACACCTGCTCAAACGCCTCTGCAAACCGCTCACTGACCTCGCTGGCCTTGCAGGTGTTGGGCCGGTTGTAGGTCAGGTTAAAATCATGCTTCCAGAATATAGCGCCACTGCGATCCGTTATCCGGTAGGGGTGCTCACCGATCACATTCAGCCCCATATTTTCCAGGACCGGGATCACGTCTGAAAGCGGCACCGGAGATACGGCACGGAACAGCGAGAAATGTGCGACGTTGGCCTCCTCGCCGGGATTCTGGTAGAACTGCATTGCCAGCGGCTGGCCAGTATCGATCGATTCCAGATGGCGAATATCAGCCACCGCGGCAGCCGCGGAAAAGTTATCGCGATAGCTGGAGGGAAATCCATTACGAAACCGACTGGAAATCTCCAGCCCCTGCTCCTCGCCATGTTCCGCAATCAGCGCCGCACTCAATTCTTCCTGCCAGGAACGTGTGACCTGCGCGATTTCCTGTTCCAGCGCTTCCAGATCGTAACTGAGATCTTTGTCGGGATCGGTGCGCAGGGTGAACTGGGTCCTGACCAGGACGGACTCCCCAAAGTAGGTATTGAATTCCGCATTCAACGCCTGGAACGTACGACACAGGATGCGCTGAATCTTTTCCCGCAGTTCGGTGTTATACGCCTCACGCGGCACGTAGACGAAACAGGTGACGAACTTGGAATAGTGGTCCCTGCGCACGGACACCTTGGTCTGGTGCCGTTCCTTGATCTGCGCGATTCGCGTTGCCGTGGCAAACAGGTCATCGGTATCGGTCTGGAACAACTCGTCGCGGGGATAGGTCTCGAGTACCCGCGCCAGTTCCTTCCCATCATGGGACGCGGGATGCAATCCCGAGCGGCGCATAATTTCTTGCACTTTGAGGCGCAGCACCGGAATATCACGGGTCGGCTCGGTATACACCGGCAACGTATACAGCCCGAGGAAACCGCGTTCGCCGATCACTTCGCCTTTTTTGTTAAAGCGACGGATGGCCACGTAATCCGGATAGGCCGGGCGATGTACCCGCGACAATGTCCCGGACTTTGCAAAACTGAGCAGCCGCGGTTGTACGACAAACTTCTGGGCGTTGGGAGGCAACTGATCGAGGTACCTGTCCAGGTTAGATTTACCCTTGCGCTTTACAATACCCAGCGCCCGATCCGACAGCGAATCAATGAACGGCTTGCCCCGTTTTTTAGTCAGGTTATATTCCTTGTAACCCATGAAGGTGAAATTGTGTTGCAGAAGCCACTGCAGGAAGACCTTGCCCTCAGTGACTTCCTCTTCCGGTAAGGGTGGCGGCGTCAGTTCCAGTTCCTGTACCAGCTCCATAGCCCGGGCCTTCATGTTCACAAAATCGTCGATCACGACCCGCAGGTCCTCGAGCACATCGGCCAGGCTTTCCTGCAGGCCGAGCAGTCTTTCCGAGGTCAGTGCCTGCCGGTCGATCTCGAAATACAGCGCCGCTTCAATAGTCTGTTTCGAGGCCAGCCTGGCGGCTTTATCATCGAAGTTGCGCCGTACCCGCTTCTTCAACTTGCCTTTTGAGTCCCGAGTGGCCAACTGGACGACGCTCTGCACCGCGTGCACACCAATTTCATTGCGGCTAAATTCCATCCTTGCGGAATCGGTCAGGAACGGCATATCGGACTGCAACACCATCACCACGGTATGCCCCGATTGCCAGTTATCGCGGACCGAATCGGGATTTACAATCACAATCTTGGGCGCCTTGGCATCGAATTCCTGAATAAAATCCCAGACCAGCGACGTCTGCGCTACAAGTTCCTCGATGGAACGCTGCCGTAGATCCTCAACGGGGACGGTAAGGAAAAAATCGCGGGTAAACTCCCGGATCGCGTCTTGCCTCGCTTTGGACACCTTTTTGACTATTTTTGATGTCAGCTGCGACAGGATGTTGTCTTTGTCTGATGAGCGATTGGTGCCCATATTTCCCCCACAAATTTCTTATTAGTAAGTACAGTTGGCTATCACTAACCCGCCCGCTATGTTACGCCCAACGAATCGGTTACAAAAGCCCACTAACAATTATTTGCCGGCACTTGCAGCAGTTACTATAACCGGCTGACCGGATTACAATAAACGCTACGACGCCGACCAGGGAGTCACCGTGCAAACCAGAGCTGTTATCTCGCACACTTTACCCCGACAGCACGAGCCCGACCAGCATGCTACGCAAACTCTCAGTTGCCTGCCTGTTATGTTGGTTTTGCTCTTGCTCTTGCACCTGTCCGGGTTTCTATCCGCTGAGGCGCTGGCCGCAGAGAAATCCGCGCCGGCCGCGGTCATCATCACGACGGCCACCGGGCAAACGCGAACATTTCAGGTCGAAATTGCGGACAGCCCGCGCCTCCAGCAAAAAGGTCTGAGTTTCAGGAAAACACTCCCCGCGGACCAGGGCATGATTTTTCTTTACCAGGATGCGGCTGAGCGGCGCTTCTGGATGCGCAATACCCTGGTGTCGCTCGATATAATCTTTATCAACGCAGCAGGCAGGATTAGCAAGATTCACCCTCGCGCGGTACCGCGGAACGATGACTTTATCGCCTCTGACGGTCCCGCCCGGGCGGTGCTGGAGATAAACGCCGGCCTGTGCGAGGAACTCGATATCCATCCCGGCGACCGGGTCCAGTTAAACGGCAATGAACTCTACCGGGCGCCAGGGACCGCATTGCCCTTACTAACTCCCTAGCCGCCATATCTCACTGATTCGGCGATCCACTGCCCGGAAATCTTGTCAGTACAGTGCGAATTGCCTATTTGGTTTCTCGCCGGATCTTGCACGCTGTACGGAATTTTTCTCCTGCGGCTATAGCGACGGCTATCCCCTTC
>CAMYKE010000007.1:0-15167 GCA_947258895.1 uncultured Pseudomonadales bacterium
TCTCAAGAAAGCCGCGGACATTGACTCACGATTGTACACGGCGATTGGCGGATTTCATCTCGTGCGTATGTCAAGAGGCGATGTGGAGGGCACCGCACGCGAGCTCCATGATGTTTTCGAACTGGAACGGGTCGCGCCGGCGCATTGTACGAGTGAGCTCGGGTTCGCGGTGTTCATGGATCGCTTCGGCGAGCGATTCGATCGCGCAGGCGTTGGTGCGGTCATTTCGCTACCCTGACGGCGGCTGTCACACCCGGCAAGCTCGAGGAATCCCGGGTTGACTGGTTGGCAGAAAATGAGTCATAAATTCGCTTTTGGCGAACATTGATCAAAGACCTGGCCCGTTACCCCTATTCGGCCAAAACAGAGGAAAACGACGTTAACGCGCTCACCATTTTATTGGGCCTGAGCTTGTTATGCGGCCCTATATTATCGGCCGATGTTCTTGCCGAAACCTCGATCTCCAATACGTGAGCCCGGATGGCTGACTCGATTAGCGGGGACCGCGTGCCGATATAGCAATTGCCCGGGAGCAGTACGTGATAAAAAGCCTCGCGTTCAGTGGTGAAACGCGACAACAGGCACTGGCCTATATTGAGCGAGTGACTCCCCAACTCGGCTCAATGAGCGATGTAGGATGTTTGCTGGCCACCTGCAAAAGTATCGCATTTGCGCAAAATGGCGCCGATTTTGTCGACCCCTGGCAAGGCTGGATGCCGGGTACCGGCCTGCCATTCCGCCCACTGTGGTGGCCGCCGGCGTATATATTGCCCGCGTCGCGCCGGGTTTCGAAGCGTTGCTCGGCGCAGAGATAGAATCCATCGATGGTCATACACCCGGTGACATCATTGAACGACTGCAGCAGTAACGCGGCGGCTTGCCGGGTTAAATTCACTGCGATGTGTCCGGACACAGTGAACATCGCGGCATCCTGCAGGCGCTGGGGTTGGCCAAACGCCGAGCGATTGCAGGTACAGTTAAATCCGCTGGTGACACCCGTGTCAGCCACATCGTTCACAGGATGCCGAACTCCACAATCCCCTGAGGGCATGGGGGTGCTTCGTCGCCATTCGATGTTGGCGACTGCCGCCGAACGGAAAAAACTCTGGGCAAGGGGCGGCTCGAACCACCGACTAGAGGGTTCATTATTCAAGCCGGAGTAAGAAAAATTATTTCATAGATCAGTATTCAGGCGGTTCCCATACTATTGAAGCGGGTCTCAAGACCGCCTCCAGGAGGCACCGCACTTAAAAGAGTGCACGCAAGAGTATGGAAACATGACGAGGTGGCGCACCACGCGTATATTCAGCTCGGTGGTGATAGAGCGCACCTGTGCGCAAGCGTCCAGGCAACAAAGCGCGGTACTCCTGTTTAGCCAGTGAAGTACCGCGCAAATCGAGGTTGCTATTTCAAGTCAGAGAGGCTTGCTCCATAATTGATATGGAAGGGCGAACCGTCCAGAAGCAACGCAGGCACGGATTTGACACCAGCTGATTCTGCTTCGCTGATGCGGGTCTTGTCGTTGCCAAGATGCACGATTTCCACGTCATATCGAGACGGGTCAATTGCCCTGGCTACGTTGTCCTCGGCCGCCACGCAAACCGGGCAACCGGCGTGATAAAAAACAGCTTTTGCTTTCATGAGTTTTCTCCGGGTATTACATTAAACAATGTTGCACGCACACCCACACGGTAGCGCGATTGCCGCTTGTAAAAAAGCAGGAACCAGAAAGTGCGGTAGGCACTTTCTGGTGTAAATTAATGAATAGTAAGGAGAAAAAAATTAGTACTCAAAGTAGCAATGTTTATCGCAAACTTGAGGAAGTAGTCGGCTGCAAGTGGTCGGTGTCGGTCTTGCTCGCAGTCGATGATGGTATTAATCGTCCCGGTGCCCTGGAGCGTCATATCTCCGGAATCTCAACAAAGGTGCTATCCGAGCGGCTGCGAAAGTTAACGGCATTTGGCTTGCTTGACAAAAAGAACTTCCCTGAGGTTCCACCGCGCACGGAGTATTCATTGACGCCATCGGGCAAGAAACTCATCAGCATAATCCAGCAGATCCAGGCTCTTGATTCAGAGCTTCACGAGGCGAAACCGGACTAGCGCCAGGGGGTTTTGTCGCCATCCGATTGGCTGCACAGGAGACCAGCCCGCTTTAACCATACTGCGAGCGTTGCGCCGATTGCACAACCCGGTTTGCACCGCGCCGTGCTGGGAAGCCGGGCTTTGGGAACCTTGTTCGTAACTGATTTGGAGAATTGCGTTGGATATCACCATTGAAACTATTATAGCAGCGCCAATTGAAAAGGTTTGGGAGGCATGGGTTAATCCCGACCATATTGTCCAGTGGAATTTCGCGGCGGAGGACTGGCAGTGCCCCAAGGCGGAAATAAACTTGAAGGTGGGTGACAAGTTCAAATATCGCATGGAAGCGAGGGATGGCTCCGAGGGCTTTGATTTCGAAGGTACTTTTATCGCAATTGAACCAGGCCGGGAAATCAACTATACCCTCGAGGATAATCGAAGAGTCACCGTTCACTTTGAAGAAACAGATAGCGGCGTAATCTTGATTGAAACCTTCGAGGCGGAAAACGTGTTGACGGGCGAGCAGCAGCGGCAAGGCTGGCAACGTATCCTGGATAATTTCAAAACACATGTGGAAGCAGCCGCTGCAACACGCAGTGGAAAATGCAACTAAATACTCATTTCCCTCGGCTTGAGTATCCCTCTGTTTCGCTATTTTATGTTCGTCTTCGGTATGCCCCAATTTCCAGTAGCTGCTAACGTAGAGCTCTTCTCGCGGGACGTCACGCTCCTGTTTGAAGTACCTGCGCAGTAGACGCATATTGCTGAATTCACACGCAGCCCAGATGGACGGTTTACCTTCTAACCGGGGGATGGCTTTAGCCGCGTCATACAGGCAAGTATTTTCCTGATCACTGTGCGCACTAATTACCCAGTGGACCTTAATGTTCTCAGGCTTTTTTACCTCCTGCTTGTCGTCGGCACTATTGATTTCAATTACGGCGTGGCCTTTCGCCGCTGGCGATATTGCTTCCAGGTTGCAGCTTATAGCCGGCGGAGCGGTCATGTCACCGGCGAGCAAAAACCAGTCGGCGCTCATGTCGACTAGCTTGGTTGGGCTGGGGCCGTCCATCAAGATGTCTTCGCCGGGCTGTACTTCTCGCGGCCAGTTGAAAGCCGGTCGATCGCACACCGACTACCATTTCTGCTGCGCTTGGTAGCTCGGTTGCTCCGGGTAGTGGGAACAAAAACTTGATGTAAACGCTCTTCATACCTTCAGAAAAATCCTGCGGTGAATCGCCACCCAACGTGATGCGTTGCATATTGTGTGTGCGACTCTGCGAGCGAATAACGGTTACCTCGCGAGGAACAGATTTGGCCATGCTTCGCTCCGAACGAGGGGTTCGATTTGGATTTCCCGACCACTGGGGTCGGCGTGGAATGGCTCTTACTGAAGCGCAGGCATGTGCATCTACTTAAACTGACCGAAGCAAAAAAGACTACAAATCGCCAAACCCGCCCCCCAGCAAAATAATCGATGTCCTTGTATCCTGCTAGTACCGTTTGCAGCCATCAACTCAGTCGTGTTGGTGCTCGGTGCGCCACCAGTGATAGCATCAGTATTTTTAATTTACTCCCCGGCGTTGTGCTCTCTGCCAGAATCGGAGATAAAGCCAAAGACCTGACCCTTTATCTCGCTCATTGCAACAAGCCAGTGTCGGTGGGTGATTACTTTGTTTCGCGGTAATCAATCCATGCTGGCTTCAAACTCCTCCTGCTGAAAACAAACCCAGGCTGTACAGCAGTGCCGCAATAATGGCCGCTGCAGTGCGGACGTGGTTCCATGCCGTCCAGCGATCCAGGTAATGCTCCCAGAGCGTCTGGCTGGTTGGCTCTGATGGCCGGGCGGCTGCCAATTGCTTGTTGAGCGGAACATTGCACAGAATCGTCACCAGGAAGGAACCGGCACAATAGGCGATCGAGCCACCGAGTAACAGCAAACCCGTTTGCTGGCTCCATTCTGCCAGCGTGAATGCGGCAATGCCGGCCGAAACCACCGCGGTTCCCATAAAGGTACCCAGGAACGACGGATTCAGCACGACGATGTTTATGGACTGCATCGCGGCGATACCCTCCGAAACGGGCAAGCGCGCGAGTGCCTTCATTACAAAGCTCGAAAACGCAAAAAACACGCCACCTGTCACCGCCGATCCGAGCAAGGCAAGTGTGACTGCGACAGGCATGATGCCGCTCATTTTGCTGCCGCCACTTCCAGGGACGACGGTATGTCCCATAAACCGGTTGCGGCGACTCGGCGGGCGTAATCGGCGAAATCGGTCGGTTCACGTCCAAGTGCGCGCTGCACGCCATCTCCAAGGCAGGCATTCCTGCCATCAAGAACGGTGGAGAACAGGTAGTCGAGTAACCACGCAATCTCATCTGGCATGCCTACCTCGGCTATACTGGCCGCGAAGGCCTCTGTGGGTGTTTGAATATAGTGGATATCCCGTCCGCAGGCGAAACCGATCTCCTGTGATGCCTCGCCAAATGTAAGGAGCCGGGGGCCCGTGACTTCATACAGCTTACCGACGTGGCCGTCCTCGCTAAGCGCGGCGACAGCGACATCGGCGATATCATCCGCATCGACGAACGGCTCCGCGACATCGCCCGCCGGTAATGCGATCGTACCGTCCAAAACCATACCCAGGAATTCGCCCTCAGAGAAGTTCTGGTTGAACCAGCTGGCGCGCACGATCGTCCATTCCAGGCCGGACTGCTGCACAATGTTTTCGCACAATTGCGCTTCTTCTTCGCCGCGGCCAGACAATAGAACCACGCGTTGCACGCCTCTCTTCACCGCCCTGTTCACCAGGGCACGGACTGCAGTTGTCGCTCCCGGGATAGCCAGGTCTGGCGCATAGCTGAGATACATCGTGGTAACGCCGTTAAGCACTCGATCCCAGCTACCCTGGTCGCCCCAGTCGAAGGACGGTTTGGCGGCCCTGGATCCGAGACGAACTTTTATGCCGCGGCCGGTCAGGCGCTCCACGATGCGGCTTCCGGTTTTGCCGGTGGCCCCCAAAATCAGGGTGTATCCCCCGGGTTGTGTGCTGCTGTTCCTCCGGTAATTCATTTCAGGTCTCCTTGTTTGGTAGATTTACACTCTGTATATTGACACTGTGTCAATTGACAACGTGTAAACATTAAAATATGCTTTACATTATGTCAACTGATAATTTGAAAACGAAAACGCGAATACTGGAAGCAACGGTTCACATGCTCGAGGAGCGCGGCGGCCCAGGTGTCCGCATGGCCGATATTGCCAGGGCAGCGGGCATCTCACGCCAGGCCGTCTATCTGCACTTTGCCTCGCGAGCAGAACTTTTAGCAGCAACAACCAGGTACCTGGACGAGATTCTGGAAGTGGATCGGCGGCTTGCCCCCTCGCGTGAGGCGAAGTCCGGCAGGGAGCGGTTGGCCCTGTTTATCGAGTTCTGGGGCAACTACATTCCCGAGATCCATAATGTTGCCAAGGCGCTCCTGCAGGCGCAGGAAACCGATAAAGCTGCAGCAGATGCATGGCGAGATCGTATGGCGGCGCTGCGGGACGGTTGCCGCGCGGCAATCGACGCGTTGCATGCGGATGGCACCCTGGCGCGGGAATGGAAACCGGGCAGGGCCACCGATGTGCTGTGGACAATGCTCAGCGTCCCTAACTGGGAAAACCTTACCCTGGAATGCGGCTGGTCAACGCGGCAGTACGTAAAAAGGATGAGGAAACTGGCGGAGCGGGCTTTTGTGGAGAAGCGTGATTAGTGCCTGTGCCGGAATACCGCCAGCCACCGGCGAGACCGGGTGTCAATTAAGCCAGATACCCGGGTTACTATGAAAATGAACTGGAAATTATTCGCGGAAGCCGTGCAAAAAATCTTGAAAATAAAAGATGGTGCCAGGGGCGCAAGAGACTCACCGACACGCGGATTCGAAATTGAACCTTGAACAATGTGCCAATGATTTTTTGACGTGTCAGCTGTCATAATTGCCTTCTAATGCAGCCCCGCGCATTACTGAGCACCCACTCCCGGAGAGAATTTTTTGGCCGGGCTTGCCAGGAAAAATCATATCCACCGCTTAGTCGTGATTGCTAATCGTTAAGACGGGCTGCTAAAGCACTTATCGGAAACAATTTATTGAGTTAAATCCTACCAGACTTTTCGCCTGTTTGAATTCTTTAGAGGTCGTTCTGCTCTACGAAATTCACCCATGACAATACCCCTCTCTTACGCTGCGCGTGCACACAGTTCGCCTGCAAGTACAGGGTAATGTAATTGACCGGCCAGGATCAGTAGGCCCGTTCTCGCGATTACTCTTAAATTCATTCAACTCTTTGAGATTTCGAGGATAAAAACATATGATCATGGGAATGGGGTTTGCTCAATTCGTCGGTCGGTCTCGCGATCACTTTCTGGAGGAAATCGCATAAAGCACCCATCTCCCTGTTATTAGCAGCAATACCAGGCAATTAGTTTCACACTTCCAAATTGATCGCGAGAATAGACATAGGGCGAACGGGTCAATTGAATAAGCCGTTACATGTGATTGGAAGCCAACCGAGTCCCTGTCCAGGAGGCGAGCATGAAAAAAGTATTAGTATTTTTATTTGGAATAATTTTTGCGTCGATGGCCATTGCCGGAACCGTTTGGATAGATGTTAGAAGCTCCGAAGAATATGCCCAGGATCATATTGATGGAGACATTAGGATTTCGCATGAAGAAATTGTTCCCGGAGTTGTGAAATTATTTCCCGACAAGAATACCGAGATACATTTTTACTGCAGAAGTGGTCGAAGAGCTGGCATAGCAATGTCAAAACTTGAAGCAGCAGGCTATACCAATGTATCAAACGCAGGTGGTATTAATGATGCCAGGGAAGAAAGGGCTATAAATCACTAAATTGGCTGCAGCGAGCATACACATCTAGTAACTATAAGGCGTTGCAGTGCAAAGATAAAAAAATGAGAAAATTTAACATTGCAATCTCAACCCACAAAATCGATGAAACCATCGACGATTATTCCATGCGCCTGGGCGTGCGGCCCTGTATATCCATTCCAGGAG
Source organism: uncultured Pseudomonadales bacterium (assembly GCA_947258895.1). The sequence continues at coordinate 7,143 of CAMYKE010000007.1, forward strand.
AATATGCGCTCTGGAGAACCGAGTCTCTTAATGTTTCCGTGCGCCAGGACCCCGCGTGTGCTTCAGGTTCCGTAAGGCACATGGGGTGGGAAGACCCTGCGGCTACCGAATTTACAAAGGATTCGGATGTAAATGGCATCGTGTGGGAGCGATTCGCTGCGCAGCATCAAGCAGATGAGATAAACGAAATATGGCCCGACGCTAAGTATCAGCCATGAACTCTACCAATCGGCTGCAACGGACCACGCACCGGCGGCACGCCACCGCTGAGCCGGGGCGTTATGTTAAAAAGGATGCTGAAGAGAATGAAAGAATACGATGAACTTGCCGCGGAACTATTGGATAGAGCTGCCGGGTTGACCGGCGGTGCGCAGTTCTGGCTTGGACTGGCAGGTGGACCCGGAAGCGGAAAGAGCACACTCGCCGCGGCGTTGAAGGCTCGCCTGGAGAAGTCGTTGGTCGTCATCCCCCTGGATGGCTACCATTACTATCGGAGCGAACTGGACGAAATGGAGGACCCGGTGGAGGCCCACGTTCGTCGGGGAGCGCCCTTTACGTTCAATGCCACAAGGTTCATGAATGATCTCATCGCGGCTCGAAGCTCGGGCCAGGGGTCCTTCCCCGCTTTCGAGCATCGCGCGAGAGACCCCGTTGAAAACGACATACAACTGTCCAGAACTCACCGGATCGTTCTGGTTGAAGGGAACTACCTGCTTCTCAATACAGCACCCTGGTGCCGACTTCGTGAAAAAGTGTTCGACGAAACATGGTTCCTGGATGTTCCCGTGCAGGAGTGTAAGCGGCGTGTCATGGAACGGCACATGAAGATTGGTCTGAGTGAAGCGCAAGCACGGCAGCGAGTCGTGACCAATGACGGCATAAATGCTGAGCTCATCGCAAGGGAGTCGCCGGCCAATGCGGATCGGATAATCCACATTACATGAGCATCCGGCCGCACAACACAAGCAGTCACTGCGGGGACGGCTCGACGGCGCCCTCGGTCTTTACGAAACGCATCACCAGATAGCGAACTCAGATGATTGATATTGTAGCTACTTTTGTCACTTTCTTTGCCGTAGTCGACCCCATCGGGACCGTGCCGGTCTTCATCGCTGTCACAAGCCAATATGACAACGTCGCCAAGCGCCGAATCGCGCTCATAGCAACCGTAGCTGCAGCGGCCATCCTCTTGTTCTTCGTGGTGGCCGGGGAACTGATTCTGCGGGCCATGTCGATCCCACTTTCTGCGTTTCAAATCGCGGGAGGTATCGTGCTGTTTCTTTTCGCGCTAACGATGATCTTCGGCGAAAGCAAGCCTGAGGAGGAGATACGGCTGGCTCACGACCAACATGAAAGGGCGATCTTCCCTCTGGCCGTCCCATCGATAGCAAGCCCCGGAGCCATGTTGGCTGCCGTACTGCTCACGGAAAACGATCGATATAGCATCACGGAACAAGCGCAAACGTTCCTGGTCCTGCTGGCAGTGCTTCTCGTTGCGTACGTCTTGATGTTGCTGGCTGGAATAATCAACAAGTTCATAGGCAACAGCGGCGCCAGTGTGGTGAGTCGGGTAATGGGCTTGATCCTGGCATCCGTCGCGATGACCAACTTGTTGGCTGGAGTGAAGATATATTTCGGGCTTGAATAAAGTGAAGCGGAACAATACCTTACTCCGCACGGCCAGCCCGCCAGGCGGGCTAGATTACAATGCACATGCGTACTGGGCCGTCGGGAAGTGCCTGTAGCAATAGATCATATATTTGTCTGCTGCAATGAAGGCGCTCCTGAAGCGCGGGCATTGCTGGACATTGGCCTTGTTGAAGGATCGGGGAATACGCACCCCGGACAAGGCACGGCGAATCGGCGCTTCTTCTTCGATGCCGGTTTCATCGAACTGCTATGGATTACCGACCGGACAGAGGCGCAATCCGCGCAAGCCGCGCGCACCCGATTGTGGGAGCGATGGTCTGGCCGTCATACCGGATTATCCCCCTTCGGGATTGGCTTTAGTCCGACGGGCTTTGAGGTTCAAGCACCGCCTTTCCCGGCCTGGCCTTATCGGCCAGCGTTCTTGCCGTCGGACAAGACAATCTACTTCGCCGACGGCACTACGCTTCGAGAACCGGAGTTGTTCTACCTTGCCTGGCCAAACCCACGGGAGTCGGTGTCGCGCCAACCGAGGGACCACCGGGTACCTTTGTCTGAGCTGCTTTCGGTCGCTGTTGGAGTTCCTGATTCGGTTTCGCTGTCCGCAGCAAGCGAGGCGGCAAGCCATATCGGTTGCCTGTCCTACTATCGAAGCAGTACGCCCGAAGTCGCGATTCGCTTCCGATCCGGCGCAACTTGTGGGTACGACCTGCGATCAAAACTGGGGCTACTGCTCGAGGGAGTAGCGTGAGACCACGGCCCAACAAACGCATACGCGCGGAGAAAATTCAGCTGCGCCGCTCAGAAATGCAGGCCTACATTGTCGGTGATGCGAGGCCATACGCGCGATGGAAATACTGAATTATTTCCGCCAAATGTTCTGGCTGGCCGCTGAGGGGCACACTCAGGGAATCTGGTTTTGGGCCTCGGTATATGCATTCGTTGTTTGCTCCTGTTCTGCACGGTTTCAAATTCGGACGAGAAACTGGCCGTCTACCAAAGGAAAACTGGCGCATCTGGGCATCAAGAAATTTGGGGCAACTGAAGGGGCAACTTCGAATCCGGAATATTTTGGCAAAGCGCTGTACACGTATTTGGTCTCTGGCATACAGTATGAGGGATCCAGACTATCACCCTGGATATTTGTAGTCAGTTACAACGCGCGATTCGTGCTGGAAAAGCAACGAGCCGGCATCCAGACATACCCTGATGGAGGAGTGAAGGTATATTACAATCCCGGGAACCCCAACAAAAGCTATCTGATAGTAGCCGGTAAAACCGGTATTGTAGTCACCGTGTTGCTTAGCACTTTACCCTTTGTCTGTTATTGGATTAAATATTATGCATAAAGCGCCTATCAAGCACGCATACGAACCATTCCAATCGCTACGCGCGCGAAGCGGCCGCTGATGTGCAGCGTTAATTTGAGGTTAACCTGAGGAGGTGTTATGAGCAGTGATATTCCGAATGAGGCTGGAAAGGCCATACTTGAGGCGGTCGAGAACCAGCTAGAGTCTAATGACCCTCCGAAGACCAGAGAGACTCTGAATCGATTGATGGCCGAGGGGATCGAGAGGGACGAGGCCTTGAAGTATATTGCGTGTGCATTATCAGTCGAAATCTTTGGCGCATTGAAGCATTCAGAACCATTCAATCCCGAGCGTTATGACAAAAATCTGGATGGCTTGCCGGACATGCCGTGGGAAGATGAAGTATGAAACTCATCAGGTATCGGTATTCTGACGTCTAAATCCATGTTTCGTGCTCGGTGCTAACTCCGAGTGAAAAACATTTGGAATTCAGTGAAAAAACTGAGGTTCAGGGAATTGGGGACCAGTGTAATTCTCCCCCGAATTAACTGACTCAACTCTCGTTGTGTAATGACTGCCACAGGCCCATCAGATTACCCTCCGGATCGGTGAACTGGGCGTAGATTCCGAAATCACCCACCTGTTCCGGTCCGAGCAGACGCATACCGCCCTTGGCTTCGACCTTATCGAGCATCGCGGCGGTATCGTCCACCGAGATTACGATCACAGGCCCTGACGTGCCGGGTTCCTTCTTGAACATGCCGCCATTGATCGCCCCCGGTACCTCCACCATCTGGTTCTCATCAGTTTTCGCGGTTTTTATCATCGTATAGTCCATATCGGGAAAAGATTCGAACTCCCAGCCGAAAAGTTCTCCATAGAATTCCTGCGCGCGCGATTCGTCCTCTGCTGCAATTTCAAAGTGCTGAACGCTAAACATTGCTCTATCTCCTGAATGGCTGATGACTAGGGCCAAACTTGCCCGGGGATCGTGCTAACGATTTGTACGCGTCACTAGTATGGCAGGACGCCCTGCCTGGGCGTGACGTTGACGGATCTGGCTAATGTGCGATTTCCATTATGCTCGTTATCGAGTTTTGGAGTTAACTCGATTTCGATGACGAGCGCTCGGCCGGCTCGATGTTGCTGTTCATCCTGAACTGGTTGCCTGGATCGTACTGCGCCTTGATCTGCCGCAGTCGTTCATAATTCGGGCCGAAGTTACGGGCGATTCGTATATCGCCTTCCTGCTCGATGTTGTCATAGTAGCCACCCGAGTGGTGCTCAAGCGCGGCATGCCACTGGCGACACATTGCCTTGCCCTCAGCATCCTGTGCGGGATCCGTCCATCCCGTGAAGAATACGAGCATGGTCTCGGCCTTGCGATGCGGGAATGCAGTTTCTGTTTCGCTAAAATCAGCCACGGCGCCACCGCAGGTATGGGTGAACAATGCTGCCCTTGGATCGGCAATGAATGCCTCAATCATATCGTCGACCAGGCTTTTCGAGAACTCACCGATCATAGCGTTTTTTGCGTAGGAGCGAATTCCGTGTGCAACAGTTGCATCCTCGTGAGTCTGCAAGACCTTGTAGTCCTGCACTTTGACGCCGTCCTCAATCGGCTTGCCGATGGCACGTAACGGTGCGAGTTCCTTCTCACCCTGCACGGGATCGCCGCTGTAGACCACTTCCATGGCGATAACACCGGTGCCGTCAGGCATCGTCAGCATCGCGGGGCCGGTGTAGAGCTCACGCGACAGCCCCTGCGACCACTCGGCATAGAACTCGAGTACATCCCTGGCCTGGTCGATCGGCCAGATGATGAGTCCGGACAGGACATTCCGGTCGAAGTCATGTAGCTGGTAGTCGAACTGAGTAACAACTCCGAAGTTACCTCCACCACCTCGAATCGCCCAAAACAGGTCCGGTTCATTGTCCGCACTTACCCTGCGAATCTGGCCATCGGCCGTAACAACCTCGGCGCTGACCAGGTTGTCGATCGTCAGGCCATACTTGCGATTCAACCGACCAAATCCACCCCCGGTCGTATAGCCGCCAACACCCGTGTGCGAAACCACTCCTGCCGTTGTCACCAGGCCGTTCGCGAGAGTCGCATCATCGAGGTGCCCAAGAAGTGCGCCGCCGCCGGTATAAGCGAGTTTTTTATCCGTGTTAATGCCGACGTTATACATGTGTGACAGGTCGATCACGATACCGTCGTCGCATACAGATTTTCCTGGCCAGCTATGGCCACCACCACGCACCGCGGTGAGTAGTTTGCGTTCACGAGCAAACGTTACGGCGTGGGCAACGTCTTCGCTCGTCAGGCAACGCGCGATCAAAGCCGGACGCCTGTCGTGCATGCCATTCCAGATTTTTCGTGCCTGAGCGTATTCAGGGTGGCCCGATAATATGACGGGGCCGGAAAGAGCATTGCCGAGTTCTTTGATGGCCGCCCTCTCGAGTTCGATCTCGACACCGTCGAGCGAAATGCCCTTGATGCTTGTATTTACAGCCGTAGCGAGGGGAGCTTTTTCGCCGTATGCAGTGAAAACTGGAAATGAGGCCGCGACGCTGGCCGTCAAGATTGTTTTGCAGAAATGACGTCTATCCATTTTGACGCTCCTACTGTTTTTATTCCCTAACAGAGCACGTACAAAATGATGATATATACCCTTATTGCGATAGGCAAGTGAGGGACTTTCCGTATTTTCCGTGAACAACCTGGCCAGCTTGAGATCATCCTCTGCGATTTTGCATCGATTCCGGAGACAGTGTCAGTGTACTTCACAATCTCCTAGTTTCGGCGCTGGGCATATGATTTGGAATTTTGAATGCTGTTCAGGGGCGGAACCGAACTACCGAAGGGAGGATCTTCAATTTTCGGACAATTCGCCTATTTTATTATTTTTCAGTAACTTATCGAGACGCCTGCCACTCAAAATCTCGTACCATGTAGAGCCTTGCAGCACCAGTTTACGCAAAGTTCTCGCAAGAAAAGCGACGATGTTATTCCGACGGATGAGTCATCGAAGGTTTTCCTCTGTATACAGGGAAATTTCGAGCATTCGCTCCAGGAGTTCGTCCGGCCGCATACCCGGAAAGTTCTTTAACACCATCTCCTTGGCGTACAAACGGCAGATATAGCGCAACTTTAATGCCTTGGTGCGTGAGGCATAGACGAAATCACGGTGACCGCTGTTGATGATGATCAGATTGCGTTCTACGTCAAAGCGCGACCGCCAAAGCTCCCCCGCAGCACGCTGAAACGAGTAGGCTGGCAGGCCGTGCTTGTTATCTTCCCCCGAGCGTCCGCTTTGTACCAGGTGTTCCGTGACCGTGATCAAGGCATCGGCCTCACAAGTGAGGCCCGCTTCAGAGGCAGTCAATTCAAGTCGGACCAGGCCCGGTTCATCGGCTGCTTGGAACGTCATGATTTCGGCATCGGTGTTTTCCAGTTCGCCGACGCCCTCCACGAGGCGCCAGTGGTAATGAATCTCCCGGTCAATCTGGCGCTGCTGTTGGTCGCGCGCAAGCGCGCGAAATGTACGTGACTGAGACACCCTGACCACGCTGGATCTTGGTGATATGCGGACACTGGCCAGAGGTCCCGCAAACTCAAAAAACTGTTTCTGTCGCGAATCACCAGCTGCTACATCGTTTCCATCTGCCGCATCTACCACGGTAAGTCCGGCTGTAGAATCATCCGCTGTTTCTGCACCAGAACTCGACACTTGATCATCTCTAGTTGATCCATCACCACCTGGCTTCACCGCGGTCTGACGCTGTAGATCGAACCAGTCGTATTCTTCTGCGGGAAGTGCGATCAACGCTTCGCGAAATGCGCGCGTGATGGTCCGCAAAATCTGACGACTGGCACGTTCTTCCTCAGCACGCTGCTGGGCTTCGATTGCCTGGTTGAGAATCGCCTCAACCGGTTTCAAGGCCGAGACCAGGCCTGCCAATTGCTCGTCCTGAATCACCCCGAGCCGCGTTCCTGGTGTGAGTTGTAGCCTGGGGGCATCCACAATGCCTTGCAGGTATGGGCTGTTCCACGGGGCGTGCGCCAACGCCTCGAGCTCGGTGATGGTAGAGAGAACCCGGGTGCCGGATCGATACAACCCCACCCCACCGTTGCTTCCGGGTTCGGTCAGATAGATTTCCAGGTAGACGGACTCCGGGGCTGGCAAGTCGTGGAGCAGGCGGCCGTCAAACTTCCGGGGCTCCACTAAAAAGTGCTTGCGCGCCTGGCGGTCCGTGACCGTAATGGAGACGCCTGATTGACGAATGCGGTCGCGCAGCTCCGAGGCCAGGTACCATTGAATCTTCTCCCCTGAAAACTGCCGAAGGCCCGGTAACAGCGGCTTGACCGTGAGTTCCGTGCCGGTCTCCGCGAACAGGGTGCGCCGCTGCGTGACCGTATAACTCGGATCTCCCTTGGCCATGCGCATCTCATAACACCTGCCATCGGCGGAGGGCGAGCGCATCAGCAGCGTCTCGCCCACTGTCCAGAAACTCAATAGACCGATGCCAAACTCACCCTGCAGGCCGTCTGCTCCGTTGGCCTTGAGCTGTCGCTTGATGGAGTCACAAATGTGAGTGGCGACGTATTTAAAGTTTGGCACCCCTTCCTCGTCTTGCGGGATGCCTTTGCCATTGTCACGGATGCGCAGAAACGGCTCGTTGTGCTCTCGGCCACGGATGATCTCGATTTCGGTGGCACCGGCGTCGATACTGTTTTCGACAAACTCGGCCACCGCTTTGAGCGGATTACTTTGCGACAGGGCGATGATGGTGATCGCGTTCCAGTCATCCCCAATGCGCAGTTTTCCTTTGGTGCGATTTAATGTGCTCAAGTCATGGCCTAAAGTGATTCAATCCGGGGAAACAAGCACGATGCCTTCGCTCATGCCAATCCTGTTATCTTATTCAATTGCGCAAAATACTGCATCATTAGCTTCGGCTGCTTTTCTACGATGCATAATGATCCAATTCCAGGCACGAATTGTAAATTCAATTTACCCACAATATCTGTCCATTCTGTTTGCAGGCCAGCAGGGCTGGGCCG
>CAMYKE010000007.1:15194-16959 GCA_947258895.1 uncultured Pseudomonadales bacterium
AGACAATATGCACACATTAGTGTTATGCTTTGCTGAATGAAAATCTATAACTGGAATGCAGAAAAAAATGAGGTTCCTCTGTTCGAGCGAGGAATTTCATTCGAGGAAGTTGTTTTCTACATCGAAAATGGCGGCCTGCTGGACGATATTGTGCATCCCAATATAGAGGATTACTCTCATCAACGAATCTTCGTTGTTGCAATGGAGAGTTATGTGTATCTGGTCCCCTATGTCGAAAGTGAAGAGGAGATTTTTCTCAAGACGATCATTCCAAGTAGAAAGTTCACGAAAATTTATCTCGGAGATTACGAATGAAAATCGCGAAACTAAGTAAGGAGGAGAAGCAACTTCTTAAGGCTGTTGAGGCCGGCGAATTTGAATCTGTTCTTACAAAAAAACGCCGAGCTGAACTGGTCACTGCGGCTAGCGACACTGTACGAAAAGACAAACGGATAAATATCAGAATTTCCAATCGAGATCTGAAGGCCGTTAAGTTGAAAGCTTCAGAGGAAGGTATTCCATACCAAACTTTGGTATCAAGCATCATTCACAAATACCTATCAGGTTCGCTCAAGGACATATCCACTAACAAACGCCCGGATTCTGACGCGGATCGGTCGCGCTGATGATGCAGCTTATTAGCCATTAATTGGGAGGGTAGTAGTGATCATATAGCCTGGAACGTCTGGAATCGATAGACACCAAAATTTTTGGGAGGTATTAGGAAGGGACGGAAATGGTGCCAGGGGCTCTATCGAAAATTATCCATAAGATATTGAAAAATAGTAATTTAAAATATAAAAAAAGGACGATATACCCCCAAAAGTACCCCAACAACCGAATTGGCTCAGTGGTTCTATTCCTCTTTTTGTTGAGCAAACATTTACAGATTGCCGTGTTGGGTACGAAAAGTATAACCGGGTTTTGCAGCTATCCTTACAACATCGCTTCAATGTGCCGAACAGGCAACATGAGCGTCATCGGATCGATAGGTGAGACCTGGAAGCCGTAGCTCTGGTAAAACTGATTGGCGTTCTCAGAAATCGCGTGTACCAGCACAGCGCGAATGCCTACATCTTTCGATACCGACAGCGTCCTTAAAAGAGCATCTTTTAGTAGAGCCGCCCCAAGCTGTTGTCGCTGCATTTTGAGGTCTATGGCCAGTCGTCCCAACACCATCACAGGAATCGGCTCCGGCATATTGCGGGTAATGGATTTTGGGGAAGCCATCCGTTCGACACTGCCACTTGCGAGGGCATAATATCCAACAACCCGATTTTCGTCACAGATGACAAACGTCCGGCTGGCTCCACTAGTTTGATTTTTCAGCGCTCGTTTTACTAGCCAGTCATTTAACGCATCGTCGCCACAGTCAAAATCTGATACGCAGTGGTTCGCAGTCAGGGGAGTCGGGCGTGAAATTACTCCCATGGCGAGCGTGTCGCCAGGAGTGATTTCAGCTTGGCATTATCCGGCACAGGTGCAGCCAAAGCCTCGTCAAAGGCGGCAAAAGCATCTTCATCGAGTTGAAACAGTCGCTGATCGAGGAGCACATTTTCAGCCTCCCGGCAGGCGACATCGAGAATAAAGGTACTCCTGTCCTGCTTTAGAACTTCTGCCGCCTTGGTCAGCAAAGCGTGTTGGCTGGGTTCGACGCGCATATTGATGGGTGCAGTCTTGGCCATAATGATCAATCTCTTTGTGTAGTCAATAGATGCACATTATAGTGTAGCTAATAGCTATACGCAATGAGGGGCGCTCAAGT
>CAMYKE010000008.1 GCA_947258895.1 uncultured Pseudomonadales bacterium
TGGTTTGTTCGCCATCAATGACCAGGGTGTGGCCGGCATTGTGGCCACCCTGGAACCGCACTACGGCTTGCGCCTGGTCGGTCAACAGATCAACGATCTTGCCTTTTCCCTCATCACCCCACTGGGTCCCCAATACTACAACACTCTTTCCCATGCTACGATTTTCTCTGCTCGCTATTCTTGTAATTGCCAGCGATCTTTTATTTTCACCAGCTTGCGTAGTTTCGCCTGCGCCGGCAAGCCCGCGCCCCCCAGATCCTTCAGCACCACCTCGCCCGTTTCCCTGAGTCGCCTGACCTCCGCGGCGAGCGCCGGATCACTGTCTTCCGGCGCATGGATGGCGGTCACTGCGGGCGCCGGCCCCGACAGCAGCCGGGCCAGAGCCTTCAGGTCGGCACTAAAACCAGTGGCAGGCCTGGCCCTGCCGAATACGCTACCAATATCATCATAGCGTCCGCCCTTGGCGATTGATTGGCCGTAACCATCGACGTACGCACTGAATACCACGCCAGTATGATATTGATAGCCTCGCAATTCTCCGAGGTCAAAATACAGGTCGATATCAGGATGTGCCGTAGTCACTGCCTCGGCGAGTTCCTCGAGCTCAGCGATACAGTTCGCAACCGCCGGTACCGCTGCCAGTTTGAGTCGCGCCTCGGCGAGCACTTCGATACCGCCGTGGAGATCGACGAGAATACGCAGCCGGTCACCCAGAACCTGCTCCTTCACCTCGGCGCCGATAAAGTCATCGAGTTCGGTAACCGCTTTCCTGCGCAGAATATCGAACAGTTCACGCTTTGCGTCGACACCAAAAGCGGCGGATTCCACAATCGCGCGGTATACGCCAACGTGGCCCAAGTCAAGGTGCAGGCCCTGTAGACCAATACGTTCGAGTGTTTCCAGCATCAGGTCGGCAATCTCGATATCCGCCGCCAATCGGGCGCTGCCGAACAACTCCGCGCCAATCTGCAGCGGACTGCGCGAGGGTAACAGGTTTGGCGACCGGGTGCGCAGTACGCTGCCGCTGTAACTCAGACGCACCACCCCATCGCGCTGCAGGCTGTGGGATGCCATCCGCGCGACCTGGGGTGTGATGTCGGCGCGAATTCCCATCATGCGCCCCGTCAGCTGGTCTGTGACCTTGAACGTCTGCAAGTCCAGTTCAGACCCAACGCCGGTGAGTAGCGACTCGAGGTACTCGATAAAGGGCGGGATAACGAGCTCGTAACCCCAGCTGTGGTAGAGGTCGAGCAGATCGCGCCGTAGCAGCTCGATCTGCCGCGCACGCGGCGGCAGCACCTCTTCGATGCCTTCGGGTAGTAACCATCGTATCGAATCTGTCATACGTCTTGCGTTTTACTTGGCTCTTTGTGATCTTCAATTGATCAGATACAGCACGCCCGTCCCGATTAGCATGCTCACCAGCCCCATGATGCGCATGCTGCGGTCATCGATGGCGGCCAGGTATTCTACCATCGCCCGCCAGCGCGCGGGCGCCAGGAACGGAATGATTCCTTCGATCACCAGCATCAAACAAAAAGCGACTGCCAGATCATGCCACATGGTGGGACGCGCGCAACTTTGCTACTCACAAAAAAGCCGGGCTTGCACCCGGCCAGGTTATATCGGCAACAGCAGGTCTACTCGCCACCCGATTTATTCAGGTACTCGAAGAACTCGCTGTCGGTATCGATGATCATCATATCGTTACCTTTGCCAAAGCTGCTCTTATAGGCCGTCAGGCTGCGGGAAAAGGCATAGAATTCGGGATCCCGGTTGAAAGCATCGGCATAAATCGCGGCCGCTGTAGCGTCACCTTCACCGCGTACCTTTTCCGCATCCCGATAGGCCTCGGCCTCGATGATCACCTTCTGGCGATCGGCATCGGCCTCGATCGCCTGCGCGACTTCACGCCCCTGCGCCCGATACTCGCGCGCGATACGCTCCCGTTCCGAGGCCATCCGGTTAAACACGGAACTACTGACTTCGGGAGGCAGATCAATTTTCTTGACCCGCACATCGACGACCTCGATACCCAGTTCATCAAGGGCAACGCGATTCAATTCCCGGGTCAGTTCAACCATCAACTGATCCCGCTCCCCGGAAACTACCTCATGCATGGTGCGCTTGCCGAACTGGTTCCGTAGTCCGGTATCGACCCGGGAAGTCAGCAGGCGTTGGGCCACGAATTCATCACCCGAGGTTGCGGTATAGAACTTTTCCACCGCGGCGATTCGCCATTTGATGTAGGAATCCACGATCAGCGCCTTTTTCTCCAGGGTCAGGTAGCGCTGTTTACGCGCATCGAGAGTCAACAGGCGGCCATCGAACTTGCGCACCTTGTTGACGATTGGTAGCCTGAAATGCAGACCCGGCTGCACATCGGCATTGACTACTTCACCGAATCGCAGCAGCACCGCTCGTTCCCGCTCGGACACAATAAACAGGCACTGTGAGGCAACGAAGATTACCGACAATACCGCGACTAAAGAAACCATCCCTTTAGTGGACATATTAACGGCCCTCCCTCAGGCGTGAACTGTTTTGCCGCTCTCGAATCCTCTCGATCACCTGGTTGGTCAGGTTTTCGAGGTCACGGTCGGTAATCCCTGCCGCACTGGACGAGACGCCGGCACCGGGCTGAGCGAGCTTATCGAGCGGTAGATAAAGCATGTTGTTCCCGCCCTCGACATCGACCATGACTTTACTGGTCGTGGAGTAAACCTCCTGGACGGCATCCAGGTACATACGTTCGCGGGTTACCTTGGGCGCTTTTGTATATTCGGTTAATAACTTGATGAAGCGATCCGCTTCACCTTCAGCCCGCGATATCGCCTCCGCTTTATAGGCTATCGACTCTTCAAACAGCCGCTTGGCATATCCACGCGCAATCGGAATGATACCATTGGCATAAGCCTGGGCCTCATTCCTGACCCGTTGTTCATCTTCCTTGGCCTTGATCACGTCATCGAACGCGGCCTGAACCTCTTGCGGCGCCTGTGCATCCTCAATATTGACCCGGCTAATTTGCAACCCGGTGCCATAATTGCTGAGGTATTCCTGTAAGCGCGCTTGCACATCGGTGGCCAGCAATTCGCGACCCTCGGTGAGCACACTGTCCATCGTGGAACTGCCTACCACGTGGCGCAGCGCGCTATCCGTGGCGTGGGTGAGCGACAATTCCGGATCCCGCACTTTCAGGTAATAATCCCTGGGATTATCGATGATGTACTGGACCGACAGGCTGATGTCGACAATATTTTCGTCCTGGGTCAGCATCGTGCCCTTGGAGTCGTGGGACTGCACCTTGGTCACATTGATCTTGGCGACTTCGTCGATCAGGGGCGGATTCCAGTGCAATCCTGGCAGTACTACCTCGTAAAACTTGCCAAGCCGCAGCACCACGCCACGCTCCTGCTGGTCAACAGTATAGACACCGAACGCCGCCCATAAGAGCAGCGCCCCGATCAAACCGGCGAGGAAAGCGCCGCTGCCTAATCCCGGGCCGCCACCACTTTTGCCACCACCGGAGCGGGGTCCCTTACCGCCAAATATTTTGCCCAGTTTCTCCTGTAACTTGCGTGCCACATCATCCAGATCGGGTGGCCCCTGATTGCCGCCGCCGCGGTTACCTTGCCAGGGATCTCGATCGTCTTGATTACCCGGTTCATTCCAGGCCATATGCTTCTCCAAACTTTACAAAATGCTTCATTTGTCGGACGGTTTGCTCAAAAGAGACCCGCATTCTAGAGATCGGGGTATCAGGCTGCAAGCCAAAAACGATGGTGGATGCCAGTATCTTACCCGCGCTGCAGAATCCGCTCGTAGTCCTGCTTGGGCAACTGCACTTGCAGGATATATTCTCCAGCTTCACTGATACGCTCCGCTGTCACTGCTCCCTGTGCATAAAACAATGCGCGTAAACGACCATTGTGCGCGGGAATATGCAATTCTTCCCGCACGATATCCATCGCCACCCGCTCCGTAATCGCCTGCATGAGCAACTCCAGGCCATGGTTCTCCTGGGCCGAAACCCAAACCCGCACCGGTCTGCCCTGCTCATCCCGGTCAATGCGCGGCGGTTGCGCCAGCAAATCAACCTTGTTGTAAACCATCAATGTCGGCACATCACGCGCACTGATTTCATCGAGCACGAATTCGACTTGCTCAATATTCGAATCACGATTCTCATCGGCGGCATCGACCACGTGCAGCAGCAGCGTGGAATCTGCGGTTTCCTGCAGGGTAGCCCGGAATGCCTCTACCAGCTTGTGCGGCAGGTGACGAATAAAGCCTACCGTATCTGCCAGCACCACACCGCCTACTCCGTCCAGCTCCACGCGCCGCAAGGTTGGATCCAGGGTGGCGAACAACTGGTCGGCGGCATAGACCGTTGCCGAAGTCAGCTGGTTGAATAATGTCGATTTGCCGGCATTGGTGTACCCGACCAGGGTCACACCCGGCACGGCAGCGCGCTTGCGCGCCCGGCGACCTTGCTCGCGCTGTTTGCGCACTTTGTCGAGCCGTTTACGGATCGACTTGATGCGTGCGCCGAGCAGGCGCCGGTCCGTTTCCAGCTGGGTTTCACCCGGGCCACGTAACCCGATGCCGCCCTTTTGCCGCTCCAGGTGGGTCCAGCCCCGCACCAATCGCGTGGACAGGTGTTGCAGTTGCGCCAGCTCCACCTGCAACTTCCCTTCATGGGTACGGGCGCGCTGCGCGAAAATATCGAGAATCAGGCCGGTTCGGTCGAGCACCCGGCATTTGAGTTCCTGCTCGAGATTACGTTCCTGGCTGGCGGACAGCGCATGATTGAAGAGCACGATTTCAGCACCCTCCTGCGCTACACTTTCGCGGATCTCATCCACCTTGCCAATGCCGACGAAGAACCGCGCACTCGGCAGCGACCTTTTTGCGGTAATCAGGGAGACGGGCGCCGCGCCCGCAGACCTTGCCAGCTCCTGAAATTCCTGGCTGTCCTCCTGCTCGAGCTGATCTTGCAGCTCAAGGTGAACAAGAATCGCACGTTCACCGCTTTGTGGACGCTCAAAAAACAAAAGCTCTACTTAGTCTCGCAATCACACTGTCATGCAGCGGGGGGTTCCGATGCAGGTATCTGTACATTCCGGGCTGGTACCACTGTGGAAATTGCGTGCTTGTATACCATCTGGCTGACGGAGTTTTTTAACAGGACCACGAACTGATCGAAAGATTCGATCTGTCCCTGCAACTTAATACCGTTTACCAAAAATATTGACACTTGTACCCGTTCTTTCCGTAAGGCGTTAAGAAAAGGGTCTTGTAAAGAGTGCCCTTTCGACATTGCGTATCTCCTTTAACGCTTCGGCAGTCTATTACCGAAACTAACTCATTGTTTTACTTGGTTATCAGCTACTATCGTAATAACCCCACAGGTTGCAACTATACCACTAATTATATTGTGGTGCGCTGCAAAAATTTCAATACCTCGTCAGTTACTTTTCTGATACGCGGATCGAATTCATTCAGATCAGGCCATCCCCGCAGCCAGGTCAACTGACGTTTTGCCAGTTGCCGCGTAGCGACAATAGCCCGCCGCGCCATTTCGGAATCATCGGTGTCGCCGGCCAGGTAATCCCAGACCTGTCGGTAGCCCACCGCGCGCATTGACGGCAAGTCACGATGCAGGTCCTGTCGCCCGTACAAGCCCTGCACTTCGGCAACCAGGCCCTGGTCCAGCATCTCTTCAAAACGGCGCTCGATTCGCGCATGCAACAGCGCCCGGTCCGACGGAATGACCGCTATATTGACCAGGCGGAAGGGAAATCGTTCTGACCCGAGAGAGCCGTTTTTCTGCGCCTGCCAGTGCTTTCCAAGCGCAACACCCGTCAGCTCGTAGACCTCGAGGGCGCGCGTCAGACGCTGCGGGTTGTTGGGATGAATCACAGCCGCAGCGAGCGGGTCTATCTGCTCCAATCGCTCGTACAACGCCCCCCAGCCGATTGCGTCCGCCTGCCGCCGAATGCGCTCCCGAACCGCCGGGTCAGCGGCAGGCAGCTTTGCCAAGCCGTCGCGCAGTGCCCTGAAATACAGCATCGTACCTCCGACCAGCAGCGGTATCCTTCCAGCGGCAACAATTGCGTGCATTTCCTCGAGGGCGTCGCGACGAAAATCCGCCGCCGAATACGGCTCGGCAGGATCGCGAATATCGATCAGGCGGTGCGGTGCCCGCGCCCGGGTAGCCGCATCCGGTTTCGCGGTACCAATATCCATGCCGCGGTACACCTGGCTGGAATCCACGCTGATGATGTCACAGGGCAGCCGCTCGACCAGCTCCAGCGCCAGGTCGGTTTTACCAGACGCCGTCGGCCCCATAACACATATTGCGACGGGGGCATTCTCGCTAATCATACCAGCATCCACCCCGCTCCGCGCACTGTCCTTTGTGCTAGCGGCCACGTAAAAACAGCTTGTCAAGCTCGGCAAGGCTGAGCTGCGTCCAGGTGGGCCGGCCATGATTGCACTGGCCGCTGCGCTCGGTGTGCTCCATTTCGCGCAGCAGGCCGTTCATTTCGGCTATGGTCAACTGGCGGTTAGCGCGAACCGAGCCGTGGCAGGCCATGGTACCGAGAATCTCATTGGTGACTTCGCGCACCCGCTCACTGCGACCATGCTCAAGCACATCGGACACCACGTCCCGCACCAGTTGCTCGACATCCGCGGCGCCCAGCAGCACTGGTACCTGGCGCACCAGGATCGCTTCGGGACCGGCCCGCTGCAGCGCAAAGCCCAGCTGGTTAAACAGCTCGGCCTGGTCTTCTACGGCATTGGCCTCACGCTCGCTGACAGCAATATTGATCGGCACCAGCAACGGCTGCGATTGCACGCCTTGCTCATCGTATGAGCGCTTCATCTTTTCGTAGGTGACCCGCTCATGGGCGGCATGCATATCAACCACCACCAGCCCAGCGGCATTCTGCGCCAAAATATAGACCCCCTGCAATTGCGCCAGCGCGAAGCCCAGGGGCGGGACCTCCTGGTCCGCGGCGCTGTCGCGATCAACCGTGGCTTGCGCGTCCGACCTGGCGAACCCGGCGCCAGCTTCCTCAACCGCAAAATAGGCCGCGCTGTGCTCGGCGACGCGAGCGGGAGAAGGCTGCCCGGCGGCAACGCCCGCACGCAATGGAATCGCCGCCTGCAGCGGGCCTGGCTCGGTAACCGGTTGCATCCATTGGGTTGCACCGGCAGCGCTCGTTTCGGTACGCGCGCTGGCGGGCGTTACTTCCGCCAGGGCACGATGCAGCGTGCTGAACAGAAAATCATGTACAGTACGGCCATCGCGAAACCGCACCTCGTGCTTGGTCGGGTGGACATTAACATCGACGATCGCCGGATCCAGCTCCAGATAGAGGATAAAGGTCGGGTGCCGACCGTGATACAGCACATCCCGATAAGCCTGGCGCACCGCATGGGAGACCAGCTTGTCCCTTACCACGCGGCCATTTACAAAAAAATACTGCAGGTCGGCCTGGCTGCGTGAAAACGTCGGCAACCCAACCCAGCCATGCAAGCGCAGCCCGCCACTCGACACGTCTACACTGACCGCATTCTGCATAAACGCGCTGCCACAAACCGTCATTACCCGGCGCTCACGCTCCAGTTGTGACTCGGCAGCACGCAAGCTGTGTACCATCCGCTGGTTGTGCTGAACCGAGAAGCCGACGTCAAAGCGGCTCAATGCAAGCCGTTTTACAACCTCCTCGAGATGCCGAAACTCGGTTTTTTCGGTACGCAGGAATTTGCGTCGTGCCGGCGTATTAAAGAACAGATCGCGCACTTCAACACTGCAGCCGAGCGGGTGAGCTACCGGTGTCGTCCGCGGCGCCATATCCTTTCCCTCGGATTCGACCTTCCAGCCCTCCGCCTGATCAGCGGTGCGGGCGCTAAGCACCAGCCGCGCAACGGACGCAATACTGGCGAGCGCCTCGCCCCGAAATCCCAGGGTGGCAACCTCCTGCAGATCCTCGATACTCGTGATCTTGCTGGTTGCGTGTCGATTTACCGCGAGCGGCATGTCATCGGGATGGATACCCTCGCCGTTATCACGCACGCGAATCAGCTTCGCACCGCCGCTCTCGACCTGGATATCGATCTGGGTAGCGCCGGCATCGAGTGAATTCTCGAGCAATTCCTTGACGACCGAAGAGGGCCTTTCAACAACCTCCCCGGCCGCAATTTGATTGGCCAGGCGGTTGGGGAGCATATGGATTCGGGGCATAGAACAGAAGCGTACAGCGGTTACCTACTGGCCCGCAATATTAAACCACTCGCAAAAGTTTTAACAGGACTGCTGCAGCGAGGTATGAACCTGAGACTAAACAGGCTGCGCCGCGCCCTGTGACGCCAACCGCTGACCGTTGCAGGCTAGCTGGAAGGAATCCGGATGACCTGGCCGACCCTGATTTTATTGGTACTCAGGCCGTTCAACTGCTTCAGGCTCGCCATCGTAACGTTGTTACGCAAGGCTATTTCCGACAAGGTGTCGCCACGCGCGATGCGATACACGCGCCGCTGGCTATCGTTCTGCGCTGCCCAGGCGAGCCACGTTCCCGGTAGTGGATTTTCCTGGAAGTAGCTTTGCACTCCACCGAAGATGGCACGCGCCAGCGCCTGCTGGTGCGACGGGGTATTTAGTCGGCCAGCCTCCCGGGGGTTGGATATATAACCCGTCTCGATCAGGATCGAAGGGACATCCGGAGACTTGAGTACCACGAACCCCGCCTGCTCAACGCGCTTTTTGTGTAATTTGGTTACTTTGCCCAATCGTTTCAGAACATGGCTGCCGGTTGCGACGCTCGCGCGCATGCTCGCCGACATTGACAAGTCGAGCAACACACCCGCCAGCACATCATCCTTATCCTTTAGGCGCACGCCGCTCTCGCCGCCTATCAGGTCGGCCCGGTTTTCCGACTCCGCCAGCCAGCGCGCCGTCTCACTGCTGGCTCCTTTCTCCGACAATACATAAACCGACGCGCCGCTCGCCTTGGGACTACTGAACGCATCCGCGTGAATGGATATCATCATGTCCGCATTGTGCTGGCGCGCCAGCTGGGTCCGTTTCCGCAATCCCACATAGTAGTCCGCCTTGCGCACCAGCACCGGCTTGAAGCCCGGCCTGGCGGCAAACAGCGCCTCCAGCTCACGCGCAATCCGGAGAACTACGTCTTTTTCCCTCACCCCGCGATGGCCAATAGCACCCGGATCCTCCCCGCCGTGTCCCGCGTCGATCGCAATGATCACATCCCGCTTATCGTCCAGCTTCCTGGCGACCGCGGGTGACTTGGCTTGCACGGTACGGGGATACAGGTCTACTACCAGTCGATGTCCGTATTGCTGATTCGGGGACAGCACGAAACTGCGGGGCCGGATCCGGGTGGACAAATCAAGCACCACACGCAGGTCCTTGCCATTACGTGGCGCAAAACGAACCCTGCGGATTATTTCGGGGGGCAATTTGAGTTTGGAAAGGTTGGCGGTGCTGCTGGTATTGCCGAGGTCTATAACGAGGCGTTCGGGGTTGCTCAAGGTAAATATCTTGTGCTCTGCGCGATCACTGACATCGAACACAATCCGCGTATGATCGGGTGCGGGCCACACGCGCACACCGTCGATGACTGCTGCCTGTGCCAGTTGTAAGGATAACAGCAATAGACTTGTTAATATTGCTCTACCAGGCTGCATTGCCCCTGCCCACTCAATCGTATTATTCTACTGTAGTCGATTATAGCTAATAAGCAAGATTAATAGCTAGCTATAACTGATTGATTACCATACCACCTTTTGAGTTTTCCGTATGTAACGCCAGAGTGCGCTCACCGCCTGTTGCTTCGATCCTTACAACCAGATCGGGGGTTGGCAGCAAGCCGGCACCGCGTTCCGGCCATTCCACCAGGCATATCCCCGAGCCGTCAAAATAATCCCGATAGCCCAGGAATTCGAGCTCCTCGGGGTCGCCCAACCGGTACAGATCAAAATGAAAAATGCGCTCCCCGGCGGTTTGATATGGTTCGACCAGGGTGTAGGTTGGGCTCCTGACTGTTCCGGAAAATCCCAGCCCGGCTATTATACCGCGGCACAACGTCGTCTTGCCAACCCCCAGATCACCCTCCAGGTAGACGATCGAACCGGACGGCAAGGCATCGGCGAGCAACCGCCCGAATGCCAGCATCTCGGCCTCGGTGCGGCATCGCCGTCGCACGCAGCGCGTTGTTGCCATCTCCTGCAGATTACCGCGCCGGATTTACCAGGCCGCGCAGATGCGCGATCAAGTCAGTCGCCAGCATGCCCCGCTCACCCTCCAGTGCTGCCCGGTCAGCCGCCGCTGCGTGAATACAGACACCCAGTACCGCGGCCTCTTCCAGCCCGTGGCCCTGCGCCAGCAGACCGCCGAGGATCCCGCTCAGTACGTCGCCCATGCCGCCGCTGGCCATCCCCGGATTACCCTGGCTGCACAGTTGCAGGGAACTTTCCCCACAGACCAGACTGCCCGCACCCTTGAGCACTGCGACACCCCCGAATTTTTCCTGAAGTGCTCGCACCGCGTCGAACCGGTTCGCCTGCACCGCAGCGGTAGTTTGGCCCAACAGGCGTGCGGCCTCGCCCGGATGCGGCGTAATAATCCAGTTGTCCCGCTGGCGATGCGTGGCGCTCGCTGCAGCGATCAAATTGAGCGCATCCGCATCGACAACCAACGGTTTTTCCGTAGACAGCACCGCACGCAGAACCTGCTCCGACCAGGCCGCCCTGCCAAGCCCCGGACCCACCACGATCACAGTGGCCCGCTCGAGTAGCGGTTCCAGGTCCTGGCCCGAGCCGATGCCGCTTGCCATAACTTCAGGGCAGCGCGCCAGAGCCGCTGGCAAGTGTTCCGGGCGGGTCGCGAGGGATACCAGGCCAGCGCCCGTCCGACCTGCCGCCTGCGCCGCCATCAGCGTCGCCCCGCCCATACCCGAGTTGCCACCGACGATCAGCACGTGGCCAAAATCACCCTTGTGGGCGGTTCTCGACCGCGGCGCCAGCAGGGCAGATAATTGCGGCAGGTCAATCCGATGTACAGCGGCCGTGACCGACCCGTATACCGCGGCCGGCACCTGCAGATCGGCAAAGTACAGTACCCCGGTATGCGCCGGACCCTGCGCCGTCAGCAGCCCCTGCTTGACCCCGATAAACGTAATCGTCGCGTCAGCATTTATGGTCACGCCAAGGCGCACACCGGTGTCGCTGCACAGGCCCGATGCGATATCAATGGCGAAAATCGGCAGCGAGCTGGCATTGAGCAGCTCGATCGCCTGCCTGAAGTCGCCGCGTACCTCTCCGCTAAGCCCGGTGCCCAACAGTGCGTCTACCACCAGCTGGCCCTCGGGGTTCGCCCCGGGTGCAAACTCGTTGATCGCAACGCCCTGTTCGCGCGCCCAGCTGCAGGCCAAACTGGCATCACCACCTGGTTTCGGCGCACTACCCACCTGCACCAGCTGCACAGCAAAGCCCCGCCGTTTTGCCAGGCCGGCGATGATATAGCCGTCGCCGCCATTGTTCCCCGAGCCACACCAGATACTGAGGGCCCTCACCTCAGGATACCGCTCTTGCAAACACGCGAAGGCAGACTCTCCAGCGCTGCGCATCAGCTTGATGCCGGAGATGCCATGGTCCTGGATCGCGCACCGGTCGAGCTCACGCACTTGCTC
>CAMYKE010000009.1 GCA_947258895.1 uncultured Pseudomonadales bacterium
CGGCTATAGCGACGGCTATCCCCTTCGTCGGAAAATCCCGTACAACGCACAATCTCTCGGCGATAATTCCAAAAATCGGTGAGATATGGCGGCTAGCACTTAACTCGATAGTCCCTGCAAGAGGCCATGCGCTTTACAGCAACAGCAGGTGTCACTGGCAATGGCTATCTTTTCCCACCACCGGTAAATCACCAACAGTTGCTATTCTACTATTAGCACCAGGGCCGGTATCAATTCTACTAGTCAATAACCGGCAACAGAGCCCATTTAATATAAAACCCGCCTGTGTCCGGTGACTGATCAAGACAGATGATGCCGCCGTTTTGGAATTTTATGACGGGTTTTTCTGCTGAACCGGTGATCAAAAAGCTTACCAGTTTTTCCATAAAGGGCAGGTGGCCGACCAGCATATGATTTTTGGTGGTATCAATTGAGTCAGCGATCGTTCTGACATCGTCCATCGGATTCATATCCGCTCTCTCGGAAATGCCGTCTTTCGGTTGTAATGCCTGCGCAAATAGGTGGGCGGTCTGGCTGGCCCGCTTTTTGCCACTATGAATGATTTGAGAGACCGGGATATTGTGATCCCTGGCCCTATCGGCAATCAGTCGAACCTCAGCGACGCCCTGTTCGGATAGTCCTCGCTCCGGATCAGCTTCCTTTGGCAAGCTGTGGCCATGCTGCACAAGATAAATTGCCATAATAAGTACTCCGTCCGCTTGATAATTACGGACTCAGCGTCGCTGTGGTTTCTTAACCCTGAATATCCCGACATACCTGATCTGCTCGTTTTATCTGCTCAGGGATTCTGTGCTTGCCGAACATCGCTTTGATATGTGTCCTGGCACCGCTAGCAGAACACCCCACCGCAGTGACATAAAGCGGCCTGGTGCTTTTGCCACGAAACACCGCGCACTCAGTGCAATAACCCCGAAACGCTTCCTTGGCAACCCCTACGACGGGAACGCGTCTGCCCAGCGATTCATACAGATGTTTACCAAGGCCGGGCTTTACGTGCCCATCTAAAAAAACATAACCATCGATAACCATAACAATCGGATGCAAAGTATGCTCTGCGAGCAACTGCAGAATACAGGGCAACTCACGTTTATAAAACTGCCCCGGTATGTAATGCTCAACCTTTTTGACATGACTTTTGTATTCACCCGCAGCAGATGGCGAAGTCCAATGCTCGAACAGCACGCCGGCCACACACGCGCTGTCATTTTTGTACTGCACATCGACCGCCAGGATCATACTATTCGCTAACCTTGCTATCAGCCCGGTGACGAGAATGAACACGCTGCTATCTACTCGATTATACTCCTCGGAGTACCAGGCATTATGGACATAATCGCTGTCAGCTTTTTTGCCTATACCTTTGCCATCCTGCTGGTGGGTATTTACAGCGCCCGTTTTAGCCGGGCGACCTCCAGCGATTACTTTCTTGCCAATCGTGGCCTGGGCTCCATTGTTGCCGGCCTGTCATCGGCCGCTTCTGCGGAGAGTGGCTGGGTCACATTGGGGCTGGTGGGCACAGCATTTACAACCGGTATCGGCGCGTTGTGGATTATCCCCGGTACCGTGGCGGCCTTTCTGTTCAACTGGCTGGTGATTGCAGAACGGCTGCGTACATTCTCCCATGAGCATGGCGCACTGACGGTACCGGATGTGCTGGCTGCCCGCCACCAGGGAATGGCTGCCATGCTGATCCGGTTGCTGAGCATTTTGATTATTGGCGTTATGCTCACGGCTTATGTGGCTGCACAATTAAACGCGGCAGGTAAAACCTTTGTCGCCACCTTTGATTGGCCCTATGGACTGGGCGTTATTACCGGCTCGGGCATTGTGCTGATTTACACGGTTACCGGCGGCTTTCGCGCCGTGGCCTGGACTGATGTCATACAGGCGCTAATGATGGTAACAGGCCTCCTGGTCCTGCCTATTGTGCTGATTGTGCACCTGGGCGGAATCGACGTGCTGTGGCAGCGATTGAATGAGTTGGACCAGGCTGCCACGCTTACCCATCCCTTTGCTGAAAAGGCCGGCTTGGCGCTGATTGGTTTCCTGGCGGTCTGGTTCGGTATTCCACTGGGTTATCCGGGACAGCCGCATATTCTGGTGCGCTTCATGGCAATACGCGATCGAGCGGCCGTGCGCCAGGGTACCCTGATCGCAACGACCTGGGTGTTTCTGCTCTTTACCGGCGCCATAGTGCTGGGCATTGCAGCC
This sequence comes from uncultured Pseudomonadales bacterium, assembly GCA_947258895.1. The sequence goes on from CAMYKE010000009.1 coordinate 2,233, forward strand.
CATGCCGTTTATGGTGGGCTGCCTGACCCGGAGCAGGCCTTGCCCATTGCCGCAGCCGACTTTCTGCCCGGAGCCCTCGCCGGGCTGATAATCGCCGCTGTGCTGGCGGCAATCTGTTCAACCGCGGACTCCCAACTGCTGTTGACGGCCTCAGCGGTCAGTCATGATCTCTATGTGCGCCTGCTGGGCAATAAACCGGACGAGAAGGTGCGAGTGGTCATTAACCGTCTGGCAGTGCTGGTGGTGGGCATCATTGCCACAGTGATCGCCTTGGGCGAGGTTAGAACCATTTTTGATTTTGTGCTGTACGCCTGGGCAGGCCTGGGCGCTGCCTTTGGTCCCGCCATGATTCTCACCCTAACCTGGAAACGCACCACTGCCTGGGGCGTGCTGGCGGGCATGGCGACGGGTTTTGTCACGGCCATTGTGTGGCGCGAGACTCTTCACGATCAATTATATGAACTGGTGCCGGCCTTTTTTCTGGCCTTCGTGGCGGTCATTGTGGTTAGTTGGATGACATCCAGGGCGACCGGCAATCGATAATCGAGTTGAGACCGGTTTTATATGGGCATAATTTTGACACTACCGCTGCATGAGTATTTGCGGACCACAGCACTCGGAAGGATTACTCGCAACTACGTTGCTCGCTCTTCGGGCAGTCGTCGCTTCGCTCCAACATTCAACGCGATCGCTGGCGAGCGCTCTTGTTGAACCTGAAGCTTAGAGCTCTTTCCTAAATGCTACATTTAAAAAAAAGCGCTGTTACCGCTGGCCTGGCAAGGCATAACAACGACGGCATACTCACCGGAAAAACAGCAAACGCTGGAACGCCTGCAAATTCTGGAGCCTGCATCGCTGCAAACGTGGACTTGCCGTTGGCTGATTCCTGGAACCATGCGCAATTTGCAAGATACAACTGGCGAGTAACAGCGTTTTCATCGCAAATTATTGCTCGGCCTGTGTAAACTTTCGCAGCACATAATGCAAAATTCCGCCATTGCGGAAATATTCAAATTCATTGGGTGTGTCAATACGGATGCGTGTTGTAAATGCCCTGCTTGTTCCGTCGTTAGATTCGACAGTAACCTCAACCTCCTGCTGCCCCGATGAAACTGCGGGAACAGAAAACACCTCCTCTCCGGTTAGCTTGACGCTGTCGGCGCTTTCGCCATCCTGATATTGCAGAGGCAGAATGCCCATGCCGATCAGGTTCGAGCGGTGAATTCGTTCGTAGCTTTGCGCTATTACCGCTTTAACTCCCAGTAACGACGGCCCCTTGGCGGCCCAGTCACGGGATGAGCCGGCTCCATACTCCTTGCCCGCCAGCACGATCAACTGCGTGTTATCACTGCTGTATTTTTCAGCCGCATCGAAGATGCTAATTTGCTCACCGCTGGGGAAATGTGTTGTCCAGGAGCCTTCTGTTCCCGGCGCAAGTTGATTTTTTAACCGCACGTTGGCGAAGGTGCCTCGCATCATCACTTCGTGATTTCCGCGTCGTGATCCGTAGGAGTTAAAGTCGCGTTTTTCGATGTTGTTAGCGGACAGATAGCGACCTGCCGGGCTGTCCTCGTCGATATCGCCCGCAGGGGAAATATGGTCCGTGGTAACACTGTCTCCCACCTTGACCAGGCAACGCGCATTTTCAATAGCATTGACCTCGGGAACATCCGCGCCCATACCCTCAAAAAACGGCGCTTTCTTGATATAGGTGGAATCCGGCCATTCATACAACTTGCCTCCACCCACTTGTAAGTCCCGCCAGCTATCCGGACCTGTGTACACATCGCCGTATTTCTCCTTAAACATATCAGAGTCGATGTATGTGGCGATGGTCTTCTGAATTTCATTCGTGTCCGGCCAGATATCAGCCAGTAAAACCGGCTTGCCTTCGGCATCCGTACCGAGGGGTTCCCGGGTCAGGTCAAGATGCATATTTCCCGCCAGGGCGTAGGCTACCACCAGCGGCGGTGAAGCCAGGTAGTTGTTGCGCACCTGTGGGTGTATGCGGCCTTCAAAATTGCGATTTCCGGATAGCACCGAGGTCACTACCAGTCCACCACGATCAATGCCTTCGGAAATTTCTGCAGGTAGCGGACCGGAATTACCGATACAAGTAGTGCAACCATAACCCACAAGATAAAAACCCAGTTTCTCAAGGTCATCCAGCAATTCGGCCCGCTCAAGATAATCGGTTACTACCTTCGAGCCCGGTGCAAGGCTGGTTTTTACCCAGGGCGGTGTCTTGAGTCCCCGCTTGATCGCATTACGCGCCAGCAGGCCGGCGCAGACGAGTACTTCCGGGTTGGAGGTGTTAGTGCAACTGGTGATGGCAGCGATCACCACTGCGCCGTCCTGCAGCCTGAATTTGGTACCATTGCAGGAAACTGAAACACCATTCCCGGCATGCGTACCAATGGAGGCAACCTCTTCCGTAATGCCGTGACCACCCACCGCGGTATCACCGCCCTCCTGTTCAAAGTCAGCCAATCGATCGTTGTCAACATTGCGGCTACGGATCAAATCCTTAATGGAACCGGCAAAGGCGGTTTTGGCATCACTCAACGCAATGCGGTCCTGTGGACGTTTCGGCCCGGCAATACAGGGCACCACATCGGAAAGTTTCAATTCCAGCGTTGAGCTGTATTCTGCATTGCGGGAACCTGCATCATGCCAAAGGCCCATTGCCTGCATATAGGTTTCGACGAGTTCAATCTGTTGGTCGCTGCGGCCCGTCAACCGCAGATAATTACTCGTTTGCTCATCAATGTGGAAAATCCCGCAAGTTGCACCGTATTCCGGCGCCATGTTGGCAATGGTGGCGCGGTCGGCAACAGACAGGTTCTTCAAACCCGGCCCGAAGAATTCTACGAATTTACCCACCACGCCGTGCTTGCGTAACATCTGGGTGACGGTCAGCACCAGGTCGGTTGCTGTGGCCCCCTCAGGTAATTTTTCGCTGATTTTAAAACCTACCACCTGCGGCACCAGCATGGATATTGGCTGTCCCAGCATGGCGGCTTCGGCCTCAATGCCACCCACACCCCAACCCAGAATCCCGAGTCCATTGATCATGGTAGTGTGTGAGTCGGTGCCTACCAAAGTGTCCGGATAAATCAGGGCGCCTCCATTCGCTTCGGAAGTGAAAGCAACCCGCGCAAGATATTCAAGATTAACCTGATGCACAATCCCTGTTCCTGGAGGCACTACCTTCAGATTGCGAAATGACTTTTGACCCCATTTCAGAAACTGATAGCGTTCCCGATTTCGCTGAACTTCCAGATCGGTATTGCGTTGTAACGCATCCTCGCTACCAAAAAAGTCCACCATGACCGAGTGGTCAATGACCAGCTCGGCGGGGGACAGCGGGTTAATCAATTCAGGATCTCCACCAAGTGTCTGCATGGCATCGCGCATGGTAGCCAGATCAACGATGGCAGGTACGCCAGTAAAGTCCTGCATGATTACCCGAGCGGGGACGAAGGCGATCTCCTGACTGGGTTCCGCCTGGGAGTCCCAATTGGCGAGGCTCTCAATATCATCATCGCTGACCGAGTCTTGATCGGCATGGCGTAAAAGGTTTTCCAGCAGGATACGAATGGAATACGGCAGCCGCTGCAGGTCATATTTGTTCGCCAGCTTATCGAAAGGGAAGTAACGGTATTCTTCTCCGCCTACTTCCAGAGTTTTTATGCATTGATATTGACTGGTCATCTAATCTCCTGGAACGGTTATGGTAAACCTTGAAACGATTATCTTCAGTGTAGTTAAGCAGTAAACCATGCACTGACACGACAGATTGGCCCATTGCTGCGGGGTAGTAATCGAACACTCAAGACGTGATTGTCACACTAAGCGCCTGAATAGACAATTCCCGGTATGCTTGCATACCAACTTGAAAACCACCGCTTCACATCTAAAAAAATTTACGTTATCTTTTTGATTTCGACCAATTCAACTTTTGCACAGCAATGTGATGTTTTGCAGATCTATGTAACGTAAAACTCATGAGTAAAAAATACGACAATTGTGGAATTCCATTCTCAATTGATCCAATACCGCCAGTGATTTGCATTCGAGACTGATCCACCTGCGACACCAGAAATTTGCCTGGAATCAACTATTTATCGTGATTATGCGAGTACAATTCAGGATGCAGGTGAAAGCACAATTTTTAGTGCAAATCGACAGATTAATGCGTTAAACCCCGGCGGCATTGTACCGGTGGGTTCAGCGATGCCGGGGGGTCAGATAGCCACCTCTGAAATACAAACCTGTTTGTTTCGCACGGCTCCCCAAAACCCGCGATCGTGGACCGTACGGCACATCGGTTCCTCTGCACTTTTGTACGGAATTGGGCGAACCAGAGGCGAAGCCTAAGGTTTTTACCTGCACCACATAGATTTCGCGGAGAATGCCAGGCCTGACTGGTTCGGCTATGAGCCTCCATCCTCGGCCGTATACTACCTGCTTTTATTGCCGGCGAAACTCCGAGAAAGGTCATGATCAGGAATAATTCTGTTGGCAGTCACACTGCCAACCCGCCTGGAGCTCGCGGGATCCCTACCAAAGAGCCGGCAAGCCCGGAAACATGCCAATGCCCGCCATGATGACGCAGAGGATAAGCAGCACCACGCCGGGGATAATCCAGCGCCCCGTGTGACCAAGATCCTTGCCGCGCTCCTTGCAGCCGATCAGGCCCAGATTGTCCAGCAGCATCGTCAAGGACCAGCCGAACACCGGGTTCACCAAAGCAGAGGAGAAGATCACAATGGCGGCGGACTGGGTGGTCTTACCCTCCCGGGTCATCTGCATGCCCGCTTCCAGAAGGGGCACATAGACACCCACCAGCAGCGCCACGCTCAGCACTGGCTGCCACACGGCCAGGTCCATCGGGTAGCCCAGCAGAGCGGCAATAATACACAGCACACCGGTCAGCACCGCGCCGGCAGGAATGGGGCGCCGGGCGATCGCCGCCGGCACGATGTAGGTGCCCCAGGAGGAACTGATGTTGCCGCCGCCCAGCAGGCTTCCGGTGACCTGGCGGGCCGAGGCGGTGATCATGGTGTCGTCCATGTCCATCACCACTTTTTCGGTGCGCGGCGGGTAGTTCAGCTGCTGGAACACGCGGTGGCCAACAAAATCCGGTGACCACATGGCGACCGCAAGCACAGCAAACGGGGCCACTGCAACGAAATGCCGAAACTCAGGCAAGCCCAGCTGCCAGCCGGTCCCCTCACCCCACCAGTAGAAAGGATTCAGGTTGGGAATTCCCGGCTCGGTGGAAAACTCAAACGGTGCACCCAGGGCAAACGACAGCAGCGCCGCCAGTGCGGCGCCCAGGGGTATCGACAACCAGCGCATCTGGATGTGTTCCAGGTAGGCGTACATAATGATTGTGGCCATGATCACCACAAATGCCAGGTAGGCCATATCGAAGCTTTCCGCCCAGGCAAACAGGCTTTTGATCTGGCCGGCGATTCCGATAAAACCCAGGTATAGCAGCAGTCCACCGGCAACCCCGTTACTGGTCAACCGGGCCAGCAAGCTGCCCCCTTTGACAATTCCCAGCAAGAAACCCAGCACGCCAATCATCAAACCCAACGCCATCGGGTGGCCCCCGGCGGCTACAATTAGCGGCACCAGCGGAATCAGCGGCCCATGAGTGCCGGCCAGGTTACTGACAGGGTTGAGGAAGCCGGACACCAGGATCACGAACAGGACTGCGGCAATCAGCATCTCATAGCGCACGTTTTCGATAACAAACGCTTCGGAGAGCCCGAGTTGGCCAGCAAAGGCGCCGACAATGGCCGCAACCATGACGATCTTGCCGATGGTCGCCGCCATCGCTGGCACCCAGTCTTCAAATTCAAAGCGATAGTCTCGGAACGGCAGATTGGGCCGCCAGCGCCGGGGCGACATGCTCTGCAGTTCGTGATCCAGATACTCTGCTCGGCTGGTGAACTCTGCCCGCGGTTTGCGGCGCTGTTGGTAGTCGGACTGCAGCGGGCCGCTCATAAGCATCCTTGATAGTATTGAGTTAGCATGCGCGTATTCTACGGCTGCTCCACGTCAACAACCATTCGACCAAGGTAGAATAGGGGTAAGCGCAAAACAAACGACGGGCTTGCACGCTACACTATAAGCTGATCCACCTCGATGTTGCCAGGCAACAAGGCCTCAATAGCGTCAACGGATTCTGCCTGTGGGAGTTGGGTGTAGACGTAACGCAGATAAGCATAGGGTTCGAGGCCGTTAGCCTTGGCGGTCTCAATCGGCGAATACAGGTTGGCACTGGCCTTCACGCCCGCGACCGATTCACTAAACAACCAATTTTTCCGACCCACCACGAAGGGCCGTATAGCATTTTCTGCCCGGTTGTTGTCGATCTCCAGGCGGCCATCGTCCAGGTACCGGACCAACTTGCCCCACTCCTTGTGCAGGTAGTTCAGGGCCTTGCCCGTCGCACTGCCGGGCGGTACGCTCGGCAGGCTCTTATCCAACCAGTTGCGCAGCCGCTCGAGGATCGGCCTGGCGTGTTCCTGGCGATAGGCATAGCGGTTCTCAGTAGAGAACTCCCGGGCGCGCCGCTCCACACCATACAGCTTCTGGATGAAGGCCAGCCCTTGTTGGGCTTTACCGGTCGGTTTGTGCTTGCCCTTGCCCTGCGCTTTTACCGCATCGCTAATGCGCCGTCGCGCGTGTGCCATGCATCCGACATGGACCAGACCATTCGCTGCAACGACTGCGTTATAGCCCTCATAGCCATCGACCTGCAGATAACCCGAGTAGCCTTCCAGTAAACGGGTAGGCACCTGTTGGCTACGGGAAGGATCATAGTCGAACAAAATAATCGGCTGATGCGGGGGACCACCACGCTGCAACCACAGGTAGGATTTGGATTGGGCCGCTTTGTCCGGTTCTTTCAGTACCTGTACCGTGGTCTCGTCCATCTGCACGATGTCATAACCGAGCAACTGGTCGCGTAGCAGATTGATCAGCGGTTGTACCAGGGTGCCGGCCTTGATCATCCAGTTGGCCAGCGTTGCCCGGGGAATATCGACACCAATGCGCTGTAAAATGGTCTCCTGGCGGTACAACGGCAGAGCATCCTGATATTTGGAGACGGTCACATGGGCCAGCAGTCCGGGTGAGGCCAGACTCTTGGGAATCGGTTGCGCCGGTAATGCGGCGGTGCGGATGCACTGGCCACAAGAGCAAGCATACTGCTTGCGAATATGCCAAATCACTCGGATTTGGGCCGGCACAATATCCAGCTGTTCGGACACTACGTCACCGATTTCGGTGAGTTCATTGCCATCATGGGGGCAGCGCCGCTCGTCCTCAGGCATCTCGTGCACAACATCGACGCGGGGCAAGGTCTCCGGCAAGGGTTTACGACCGCGCTTCTTGCGGGTGTGGGCCGGGACAGTAACATGCTCGGACTGATCTTCATCCACGAGCGCATCCACATCCTGCTCGGCTTCACTGAAGAGGCGGATCTGGTCCGGAGAGATCTTCTCGCTGCTGGCCGCGTAGCGACGGACCACCGCCAGGAAATGTGAGGAAGAAAATTGACACTACCATCGCATGTCTCTTACATTACTTCCCACAACCCTGGAAGTATTGGGAGGAATGAAAATGAAGCGATGGCCAATATTTACCCTCAAGGCTTTTGCGGTATCTGCTATCGATGCACATACTCTGACGATTACTCAGTGCCGCAGCCGGCCTGAACGGGACAACGGGACCGACCCGTGCAGCGCGATATTGCGCGATAGCGATACCTGGACTTTGGATCAGTTGATTGATGGGGGGTTAAATGGACACGTTTGATACACTGGGCGGTATGTCGCGTACATTCCTGGTTTCGCTGGTGTTCCTGTTTCTTGCTCTGGCCGGCGCCAGGTCCGCCGTTGCGGTATTGATCACACCCGGCACGGGAACGGCTCTAGCCGGCGCCGTACCGCCCGCTGGCGCGATTCTCGACACAATGAGTAATCCCTTTACGCTGCTGGACAATTCCAATCCCTCGCAGATCCTGGCAACGGGTGTTGTCGATTCATCGGTTGTGCATGAATCGGCCACTGGATTGCTTCGCTTCGAGTATCAACTGACCGTGGACACAGGTTCCCCGGGCAACGTCGATTTCCTGATCGGGTTCAACTTTTCCGACTTTACGACCGATGTCGATTTTTTGCCGGGCACTGGCGGCATCGCGCCAACGTCCGCTACCCGCTCGCCGCTGTCCGTAGCCGGTGCGGCCGTGTCGTTCTTTTTTCCCGGCAGTGGCGCCGGGGGCGGCCTGATGCCGGGTGAGACCTCGCGTCCGTTGTTTGTACGAACCAATGCGACCGAATTCGATTTAAACGGCTTGGTTCGCGTGCAGCAGAATCTGGACATCGAGAATCTGTTCGACGCTTTTGGCCCGTCAAAAGTCACTCAGATTCCGCAACCACCCCCGATCGCGCTAATGTGTGCGGGTTTGCTCGCCATGTGTTTTTCGCGATGGCGCAGCGCCTGATCGACGTTATTCAGGCAGAGCCTACCGGTCACTCTTATCGAGGCTAACGCATTCCTGGAACCACGGCATGTTTATTATTCCGGGGCTGCTTCCGCGACTTCGTCAGCTGATCTCAATGCAACCGGAGATTGCCCTGGCAGCATCAGCCTCTACTTTTAGTCTCGAATAAAAATGGGAGATTTACCGAGCGACACGACAACGACCCTTTGCGGTATTTCCTACCAGTTCGCCGAGGTAAGCGTTGAATACCTTCGGTTTTTCCGCTAATTAGCGTGTTTTCGTCATCAGTTGAGTAGCGGACTGTTAGAAATTCAGTTTATTTTGGTGAAAGTGACGGTTTTCATCCGCCGGGCACGAGAAAATTCCCGACGCTCTGCCGCGCAATTGTAACAGTCACCGTGCTCTATCGAAAAGTTCTGTTCTGCTCCACAGCGCTCACAGGTTTCAATGTCGATATTGAAAACCCGCTTCAGACGCTGCATCCATGTCATGCTACGATGGCGTTCCTCCAAGGTCTTTTCCTGCCAGCTTTTCGTGCCCCCTTCGTGCTTTTTCTCACACTGCTGGCAAGGAGCGTCGCGCCCGAATCGGATGTTGGTCATTCCCCAGCGCCGCCGGCATCATTTTTCACTTTCGAATCTCCCCTTCAAGCTGTTGAATATGAGCCAGAATTTTTTCTTGAGAAAAAACTGATGCTTTCCTCAGGCGCGCTAAAGCGCGACCGACGAGACTGAGAGTCAACGGTAGCTCGGCCATTCGGTCTGGCACCGTAACTCCGGAGGGAGCACAAATGAATCGTTTAGCGAGCGATCTTGGAATCCTCATCACGTTCTTGTTCGTTACCTGCGTAGCGCCCAGCACGGCGTACGCAACCGATCAGCCTGAGCTGAAACGGCGCTATCAACCGCATAAGATCGTCGGTCTTTGGGACGTCGAAGTGATCGTTGAGGACTGCGAAACCGGTGACCCGTTGGGCGACTCGTTCATTGCTCTGCACCAGTTCGACCTCGGCGGTACGGGCCAGGTTGTCCCGGCCACCAACCCCACCCTGCTGTCGGCGCACATGACGGTTTGGCGCCACCTCAGGCGGAACGATTACCAACAGACTATCAAGTTTTTCCGCTTTGACGAAACCGGAATTGCGACAGGCTGGACCGTGATCCGCAACAAGCTCACCCTTAACAAGGCCGGCAATGAGTACTTCGGGTCCGGCGTAGCCGAGATTTACGACCTGGACGGTAACTTGCTATTCTCAGCCTGTCCGTCCCCGGTTGGCATACGCTTTACGGGAAAGTAGCAATACAATTGAGGGTCCGCCAGGGTCACAGGGGACCCTCATTTTTCAATCCGCGCACTGAGTCGGGGTTTCGTGGCCCAAGCATTTCTGGGACGCTGGCTTCGCGCCACGAGTTTTGCCTGTGGATAGCAATCCCCGGGGGTACTTGACCGGCAATCGGAATCCGGAACTGGGCGCTGGCAGGACCCGCCATGCACGCGCATACCCCGGGTCCCGGGCAACTGCCTCGCGAAAGTAGCTGACGCTTTGTTGCAGATCCCGAGGAGTGAGGCGGTACATGTGGTACCGGACTCTCAGGTAGTGGTCGTTGGCGTCGGGTTTTAAGGTACCTCGGCGGCTCTGGTTCTGTTGGTTCTGTTGGCCCTGATCGTTGAAATGGAGCAGCAGCGCTGAAATACGTTGGCAAATTGATCCCGCACCTTAAAAATACTGGCAAGCTGCCCTGTAAAGCGATCAGCCCGGATCGCTGACTCCTCTGCCACGCGCAGCAACCGAACACTAACCTGAATGGTATCACCGGATCGCTGAATGCTGTCTTACAGGACCGTATCTGCACCCAATTTACGGCCCGCCTGCTGCGACTTTCGGTCCAGGCCGTTGTATTGCCTGCTTGAGGATATCGGTCGCACAACGAGCTCTGGATCTCCACTCAATCCTGTAGTCAGGGGATCCGCCAATGCAAGTTCAAGCGCAGGATTGCGCTGTTTCCAGATCAGGGAAAGAAAGGGCAAAACAGCCGTAACCCGGCTATTGAGTGTGACGCTGGAGTCCGGTTTGTGCTACCAGGAATACGCAAACCAGGCGATAGCGAGTATCAGAAACAGTGCTACGAGCCAAGAGGGGTAAGCACTTGATCGAGGAAAACCAGGGTTTTCAAGGGGTTCAGTTGGCGTGCCAAAAAGTGCTGAATTGCCCTTCAGAAAGTACCCTCGTTTGGGCACGGTGTTGATCAGATCTCTGTAACTCGGGTTGCCACCGGCGCTGACAAGCTGCTGCCGTAGCTTGTAGACACACTGTGTCAGCGCCTCGTCATAGATCTCGCCGCCGGGCCAGATTTCAGCCAGCAATTCGGCGCGGGAAACAAGTTTATCAGGGCGACGGGCGAGCGCTAAAAGTACTGCCATAACGCGGGGTTCAAGGTGCAAAACACCGCAAGGCCCACTAATGATGCCGATTGCGGGATCGACGCGCACATCCTTAAGCTGGAATGGTACGGCTTCACTGCCTTGCGTATGCTGCATAGTACGTATGTTCCTCCCTGATAAGGCAGTTTGGCAATAGAAATATCGCTACCTTGAAAATATTTGTAGGTGTAGCGTGCGAATTCTTATCTAGCCCGCATCCGTCACCGATTGGCGTGTAAGATGGCGAGTCGGTCGGTGCGCAGATTGCACGAAAGGCGCGCAATGCATAGCCGTAGCTATGCGTACGGGGGTTTCGTGAGGAGATGCGTACCGAGCGGCCGCCAGTACACGCCAAAGCGAGTCTGGTACACGTCGACACACCGATGCTGGCAACGATGGGAGAACGCCAGGGGGAGTTTGGGGAAAGGTTTTAATCAATCGAAATGCTGTTATTTGAACGATCCGGTTAACCATTTAGTCCGCTGTTCGGGGTCTTCCATTCCCCCACCGTTGCCCGTCGACAGAATGCCACCAGGCAAAGGGCACCAATGACAACTTCAATCGCAAACGCAGCAAGTACGCTTTCAGACGGCATTCCGTCGATACCGATACTGATGATTCGCCCCACTGGAAACGCCAAAAAAACGATTAAGGCAATCGCCGCCGATATCCGGGCCAACCGGGGAAAAAATAAACCTGCCAGGATGACAGCCCCAAGAGCTACCAGATTGGCGGCTGGTGAACGTAGTTCACTGAGCAGATTTGGGTCGGCAGGCAAGGTAATGCCGTAGCTTGCGTAAAAGGCGTATGGCTCTGCCAGGATAAAGGATCCTATAGCCAGCGCGGTAAAGCCTGCAACGCCGAGCACAGCTTTTTGAAATCGTGACATTGTCATGATTATTCCTCTAGTTCAGGTTAGTGGTTTTGGTTTTCAGGTAACGACCGATCTGGCACCAGCCCGAGCGGCATTCGATGAAAACTGAGTAAAGTCGCGAAGGGGACAATTAAGTACGCGATTTACATTATCTGCAGCATACACATGCGATCATCAATCTTTCGCCTGCAATGTCGTTAACGATAGCTACTTATACCTTGTCCGATGACGGCTCCAGTTTTTTGTGGAATTGCCCGAACGTGCCTGGCAAATAGTGGCCGGGACGGGCGATGACTTCGATCAGGGTTTCGGCG